>NZ_JAKIKS010000035.1 GCF_023284005.1 Shewanella surugensis | reverse complement strand
CTATAGATTTGTGATTCATGAATACCCAGCTCTTTTGCGGCTTTGGAAACCCCATTTCTTTCAGCTAAAGCAAGTGCTTCTTTCTTGAACTCATCTGTGTGTATTTTGCGTGTTTTCTTTGTCATCATATTATACCTCGGTTAGTGATTTTACTCACTTAGCCGAGTGTCCGAAAGTACTGCCTAGGATCAAAATTAGCTGGTACTGTAGTGATAGCACCAATGGATAAAGGGGCTGAAAATGTGGCTTTTTCTTCAGCTGACACAGGAGTAAAAAACAATTAAATAATCTGTTGTAGCAGTAAATAAAAAAGCGACTTGAATACTATCATTCGAGTCGCTTTTTTATTTTTTGTCTCTTTTTTAATCTTTTATATTGCTGATGGGGTCAATGATCTTTATTCAGATTTTGGACGTAGCAAGCTGCGAAGCTTAGCATTTGTGGACAATTCATATCAATGAAGGCTAAAATACGGGTTCGCGGCTGCACATGAATTCCAGTCAACTAAAGAGACAATATTATGATTGTAGACAATGTGCTTCCTGAACATTACGTAGAAATGTTGAATGTTTGGGAAAATTCAGTCCGAGCCACTCATGACTTTATAACAGAAGAAGATATTGCGTTTTTTAAACCCATTATCATTGAGCAGGCTTTTCCCGCTGTAACCTTGAGATGTGTGAAAAATGAAAGTGGTTCAATCTTAGGCTTTGTGGGAATCCATGACTCAAAGGTTGAAATGCTGTTTATCTTAAACGAAGCAAGAGGCCAAAGTGTTGGTAAAGTGCTACTGCAATACGCAATCGCGCAGTTAGGTGCAACCAAAGTAGACGTAAATGAACAAAATCCATTAGCGGTAGGTTTTTACGAGCATATGGGTTTTAAGATTGTTTCACGCTCACCCCTTGATGAGATGGGAAAACCATTTCCAATTCTGCATATGACGCTTTAACGCTCGGTTTGTCGTCACCCAGTGTTTGCTAGAAGAAACGCCCAAGGCTAATAACTTTGGGCGTTTCCGTTTGTGGCGAGAAAAATCACATGACTAAGCGTTTAAGGATCACAAGAACCAAGCCACCCATAATTAACGACAAAAGTAGATAATAGGTTTGTTCTGTTTTGAGTGTGTCTTAATGGCGATAATGCAGCGTTTTGTACGTTAAATGAGTAAAAGTAGGCTGGATGTCGGACAATAACAGTGGTTAACCTAAGCTCGCTCTAACATCAGCAATGGTGATGAAGAGTTTGTTTTTTGTATCTTGAAACGCTTTAAATCCATAGCGTTCATAGAAGTGTTTTGCACCGTCTTTAACATCAACAATCACGACTGGGAACGCGACGCTGTCACTCGCAGCTAACAGCTTTCGAAGTGCATCGATAAGCAGCCACTCACCAAAGCCTTTCCCTTTGTATCGGTCATCGACAGCTAAACGAGCAATAAGACCACCAGAAGTCGATGATTGGTGTTTCTTCTGTAATTTATCGGGCAATGCTTTTAAGTCAATAGGTGTCATTGTGAGTGAGTAAAAGCCGATGATATGTGAGTTCTCGTTATTATCTTCTAAAACGAACGTTCTGGTATTGTCTTTTTTTGCTTGCTGACTCGCCATCACTTTCAGGTAGTTGTTGAGCGCTTCAATGCCACAGTTGAATCGCTTTTTATCGTGTTTAGCTTTGTCTAGCAGTACCGCATTCATCATTGAGCTTTGCTCTCGTAGCGTTCAGCGGCCGCTTTCAGTTTTGAATTCGGTGTTGCAGGGTGGTCTAATGCCTCCATGAGCAACATAGCGTCAGCTTGACTGAGTTTTAGCGTTTGCTCACGCTCAATGACTTGTTTCGCTTTTTCAATTGCCGCACTGAGAACAAATGAGTTTATACTCGACATGCCAGCAATGGCAGCAGCCTTAGTCAGTAAATCTTGTGTATCGACATCCACTCTAGCGGTGATGCGAGGCAAAGTCGTCGCCATAATGTTATCTCCTGTTGTGTCAAAATGTCACATGGGTATTATGGTCTTAAAGTGTGCAATAAGCAATCGTTGTGTCACTTTGGCACGCAAACTAACAAACTACGCAATAGGAATGTATAACGCGTGGCATTTTTACTACGAACTCATAAATAGACATCATTAATGGCATTGCCACGTACGACCTAGAAGTGCATCATCTATATTTTTTAAAAGAGAACGGGAATAAATGCTAGAAAAATACACCGTTAATGAAATAGAAAAAGCTATTGATGAGCTTGTATCCTCAGGGAAGAAGAGTGACGTGAAGCTTTTGAAAGAAGAAGCATGTAGGAGGCGAATGGAGGCCTTGAGGCTCGGTGTTAACCTTGAGAAGGAAGAAGCTCATAAATTTGGGAATAAGTCAGTCTCAATGACACTTATTGCTTTTATTATGTCTTTCTTTCTATTCTTAAGTGGAGGATATATTCCCTGTATTGAATGGCCGAGTAGAAATGGTCAGGAGCACGAATGTCATGTAGATGGTTGGCAACTTAACATGTTTGAGCATTTAGGCATTTCATTAGTCTCTTTAATCGTCATATGTGCAGTAATGGTTGTCCGACGTAGGCGAATTGATCAACTTAAACGTTTAACGAAAACAGTCATATGATGTACTTACTTACGCTTCGCACTATTTACGTACAATAATTCAGACTCCTATAATTAATTTTATCATTTAGATCAACGATGAGGGCACTTATCAGGGGATTGTCAGCTAGCGATGAAAGTATAAGATAGTGCAACTAGGTTAAATTCCTTTTACTTATTAAGATTATTCCCCTCAGTTAATCAACTGAGTCGTGAATCAATACCTTAAAACGGATTAATTTTTGCTATTTAGCTCAATTTCGAAAATCATTATCAATGACGATACTTACAATTGCCTAAATCGTAGTTTGGTCGATCACGTGCGTTGATGCCTTGAAGGATTCTAGGTATGTTATTGAATAATAATGGCTGGCTATAGCTAATTTTTTAATGGCCTATTAAGGCGATATTTTCCTAAAGGAGCAGGTTTCTTTCATGTTTCAGACAAGAAATGAGAAAACATTGTAAGCTTAATGAATCATTGACCTAGAAAGATATTAAATGACCAAACACCAGCGGAAATGTTTAGATGATTTTAGCAGGTGCACTTTGAACATGAATTCGGGTTGTTACCATGATCAGCGACACATTTATTTTTCGTACTTTCATTATCTTTAATATGCCTTACCTGGCATTAAATTGTCCAAAACTTCATATGGTAAAAGACGATGAGGTTAACATTATTATACCGGGGCATTGGCCAAATAAAAGCTTTACGGGAGGGCTTGGTTTTGGACCTATTCTTAGTGGTGCGGAATGTGCAGCGGGCTTTCCCATTAGCCGACTGATAAAAAAAAGCAATCTTCCCCTACGCTTTATCGTAAACAAAGGAGAGTTTTTCTTACGTAGCAAATTTAGAGGTAGCACGATTTTTAGCTCATATCAGCCATCATTAGCACTCAATATTCAAAAAGTAATCAATGAAAATATAAAGCTGGAATTTCCAGTCGTAGTTCAAGCTTCTGATCAGAAAAGTGGTGAAAATCTGGGTGATTTTGACTTCACTTTGATGATATCACCCAACAAATAGAAGGATTTTTAAATTAATCACTGATGTTTTTTAAATATGAATATATTGCCGCCTTGAATAAAGTTAAACCCTAGACTATTTTTGCTCTCAACAGGTGCGATTAATTCAAGGCTACCTAGCTTTAGTAACGAATATATCAACTCAGATATTAGTTTGGTTGCATATTTTTTTCCAGGACAATATCTTTCGCCCCCACTAAATACATATTTTTCCGTCCCAGATAATTGACCATAATGATTGAGCCCTGAAACATAAATCTCACTATCATCTCCAACTCTTAACGTTCCACTTATCACTGCATCGGTAGATAACGTTTGATACATCGTAGAGACTATCAATTCTAGTGCTTGCATTTGGTTTTTATTACACTGTATGTCCTTCTGCAAATCAGGAGACTCAGAAATAGTCGCCAGTGTTTTTACCAGTGCGTTTGTTGTATTTAAGCTTGCGCCATAAAACATGCCTAGTACACTTTCCTTATCCATTAGGGAAAGATCGCTAGCTTCGACAATTTTATAAAGATTACTATTGTATCTTTTAGATGAAGCATCCTTGTTCATCATACTAATAATATTGCGTATTTTTCTTGATCTTGGAAATAACAAACGTTTTGCAATCGGCCAAAGCATGAAAGGAATAAAATATGCGTACTTCCCCTCTTTTGAAAATGCATGACGTATATCGCTATAAGTAACCATACTTGATACTTCGTGTAGGTGGGGGCACTCAAGTATTTTATATACTAGCGAAACGTTAATCATTTGATATAAATTATCAGCATCTAAAAATGCCAAATCAGGATTCAGAAAAACCGAAAATATTTCATTGTCGATAAAGTCAGAGTTTATCTGTAATGCTTTGTCATTCAAATGCTTATTGATTTGTTGCTTTAGGTTTTTCCATGCGGCGGTTAGTTCTGTGACTGTAAATATATTTGTGCCATCAAATATTATTTTAAATGCCTTTTGTTGGATGGCTGGTTTTTTTGATAGATTATTGATTACATACTCATGAGCTTTTATCGATCTGGCTTGAAAAATTCGCTTTCCATAGTTTTTAACTTCCTTAAAAGACATGCCTTTCGAATTTGCGTCCATTTTCAAATCCTTCAGGGTATACTGTTATCATACTATAACTGACCAACATAAAATCGTCCTTGGTTAAGGATTGTACAGGCGGGGCAGTTTGTCAAAAACTAAGCCTGATTTCATAGTTTAGATATTCTGGGAGGCTTTACGCTTGAAGGTTAAACCGATAAATATCACTATAAAATAGTTGTGGCTGTTCTTGTCTACTGTTCAGCCCCAAGATCTAATCTTTACCTCAATAGGGTAACTAGTGATGAGATATGTTCACCGCAAATAGGCTCCACCTTATCGCTTAGCATTAAATTCAAGATCACAAGCCTTTTTTTGGGCCACTTTTCTTATTTAGGCCTTGCTTGAGGGGATACTCCCCCCTCAGCACTTTAACGATTACATATTGATAGTGATTATTTCCCATGCACCAATGTCAGTGCGATCGGCGTGGGCATCACCGTCACTTTCACCGACGATAAATTGGCCGTGATGGCTTCTGAAAGAAATACGGTCATTATTTTCTAAACAGCCAGAATTATCATCGTGATTGATTAAACTAAAGGTTTCCCAGTTGCCCAGCTGAGTGCGGTCAGCATCTAGGCTCCCGTCTGTTTGAGCACTAAAGTAATAACCATCTTGGGTCCGAATAGAGACTAGATCGCCACTTTGAATGCAGCCAGTAAAGTATCTTGCTTGTTCTAGTCTGAGGTTAAAAGACTCCCAAGACCCTTGATCATCTCGGTTGGCATTCACTGTGCTGCCGCCATTGCCTTCAGCGGTAAAGTATTTTCCACTGCTAGCCTTAAGTGAAATAGCTAAATCTACAGGAGGATATTCGATGGGGGTCTTATAAGCATAGGTATTGACCCAATGTAGTTGTCCAATTCTGGGAGCATGATCGCTAATATTATTATGATCTAGGCGATTATCCACGAGGGGTGTATGACTGAATTCAAATTTTGGATTATTTCGGTAGCCAATATAATCGATACGATCACATCCTTCGATAACACCATTGACTGGTTCTTCTTCACAGGTAAAAGTCATGCCTGTTTGGGCTTTAAAGTCGAGCATTAATTGATATTGATGCGCACGGTCACTGTTTTGCTCAAAGTAAATATTGAAGTCACCAACAATAATAACGGGGAAACCTGCGGAGTAGGCTTGGATCATTTCAGAAACTTGATTTAAGTCTGATTGATTATTGGCTCTATTATGGCCGGTATTGCCATGAAGATTATAAAAATGGATGATAAAATCTTTAGCAATTTCAATTTCACTGATGGTAAACCCTTTTTCTGTCGCACAATCAGGGCTAGAAACGGCTCCTGTTAAATACTCTAATAGTGTGCCATTACATTTATTCCACTCATGATATTGGACTTTGTCTTGATCTAAGCTATATCGAGATAAGGTGAGTAAACCGTCACCAAAGGTGGTTGGGGTGCCAGCCCAGTATTGGGTACGATAGGGATAATTGTCTAGACTGAGTTGAGAGGTGATTGCATCGGTTCTCACCCAGTTTTCTTGTAAACCAATAATGTCAGCTTGCCAGTTTTCAATGAACTGGCTTAATTCTTGGGCTTCATTATCGCTGATCCCGTTTAATGCTTCTGGGAAGCCTTTAATATTGAAGGTGATAATGTTTAATGTTCCGTTTGGACCTGCATCCTGTGTTGCAGGAATATAAGCTTGGCCATAGGTACTGAGGTAGCCATGATCTGACATGGTGGCTTCTAAGATAGAGACATAACCATCAACATCGGTGGCGAGACCTTCAATGGGTGCGATAACGTGACTGTCGAGCCATGAAAGAGTGACTTGACTGGCATCAACAACGGGCGCGGCAACATTATCTTCTAGCCAATCCCAAACATTATCATACCAAGCGGCTTGTGCTTGAGTGCTAATGCAAGTACTCAATAATATTGTGCTCAACATGATGCTCTTTTTTAATCTCATCTTTTTGTCCTTATTGTAATGAGTACTGAAAAGTAAATGGGGAAATGAAATAAATGACGAAGACATTAAAACCAATATGATAGGGTTTTATTTTAAATAAATAACGTTGTCATTAAATACCGTGGATATATGTACGGTATATTTTTTTAAACAGTCATAAAGTAATCAGTTTTAAGGTGGCGAGTCTATAGCGCTAAAGCATTATATTATTATTTTTTTGATAAAGGTGTTTATTGCTTTATGGTATTGGGTATAAATGGATTAATCTCAATTTTAATTGATCATCTATTAATGCGGATTGATATAAGGCTATGAATAGCCTTATATCATATTTTGCAAGTGTTTCGTTTTATTGGGGTGGGAAGCTGGCTAACATCTTTGTGATAGTTTCATTGAGTTTGGTCTGCTTTTCTTCCGGTGTCATACTATTATCAATTTTGGCTGTTGCCGTGGATTGCCAGATGATCTGATTGGACTTGTTATCGACGATGTCAATAATGAGCCTGCCTTCTTGATAAGGGGTAACACGTGCGGGTGAGCTGGTGACAACGCTGCCAGGTCCCATGAAGCCTGTTGAATAGGTTGGGCCTTGTATATCCAATTTGGTTTCTTCTCCCATTCGATAGTAAACATTGACACTGGCGGTACTTGGGTTCTTTTTTTGCTGATATTTTCTGGATAAATTGTTATTAATGGATTGTTCTACTTGTCTATATAAGTAGGCCGTTGGTTGAGTTTTTGCTGCTGGAAGGGATGGTTCGATTGGCAGTGGAGGCAAAGGCGGCAGGCTTTCGGATAAATCTTGCATCATATTTTTTATTTTGGCCGCAGGAAGTGGTAAATCATCGGGATCGGGTTGAAGTTTTGATTCAAGATAATAGCTAACAATACTGGCATAGGCATATTGTGGATCATAATCATGGTTAATTTTAACAGAAGAGCAGCCATTTAAGACCAGTAGGGGAAGAATGATTAACGTTGAGAATAGAGAGCGTAAAAAAGGCATATTCATTTTCATACTTGATGAGTGTTGAGATTAATTAAAGTCTTAATTGTAGAAGGGAGCAAGCTTTTAATACAGTCAAGTGGTTAAAAGAGCGAGGAGAGGGGCACCTAATTTTGTGATTCTATCTTATCAATGTTATTTAGTGATAATTAATGCAATCAATTAACTTAATCGATGCAGTCGGTTTGGGAATTTGATTTAAGTCATGAAAAAGTTTGCTTGGGTTAGTGCTTTTATTCTAATTCATTCTTTGTTTTGAGTTAATAATTTGACTTATCTAGCTTTCATTCGTTTTGAATTATTATTTTTAGTGGTAAATAAGACATCTCTTTACATGAGGATAATGTGATTAATGTGTGATTGGAGGTGTTTTTGTTTTTTAGATGTTGATGTTTTTGTTAAAAAGAATAGAGTATGTTTGAAAATGTTACGAATAGTTGCAGAGAGAATTTAATCATTTTTGTCTACTTTAAATGCAACTGTTTTTTTTGAAAGCTCTCTTTTCAACAAAATAGAGTTTCAATAATAACAATATAATATTTTTTAAAAAATAAGAGTATCAATCTGCTGTTGGTTTTATTGATTGTCGGTTTTTTGATTTTTTATTTGTGATCAGCTACCGAAAAGAATGAATAATGCTAATACAATATGCTTTTGAATATCATACACAATGTTGGATGGAGCCGTCATGGAAAGATGTTTTTCGCGTTTATTTTTCGTTATCAATTGTGCTGTTATCAGTGGGAGTGTCTTCGCGTCGCAAGGGGATCTTAAAGAACATCCTGAAGACATGGTAACGCAGTCATGGATGTCGACAGGGGCTTATAGTCTTGAACACCCAAGACAGCCTCAATGGGAGCTCACTAATAAAGAAGGTTCATTAGAAACGGCTATAAAAGCAGTCATTCAAGCAAAAGCAACAGGGGTTCACTCAGCGAACAATGTTAATAACCTCATCAATGCAGGTACTCAAATAAAAGCGGGTGGAGGCGGCGGTAATGAAAAGTTAGGTTTAACCTGTTTTAGCCCAAGTGCGGATTCGATGCTGCTGTGTCAAACCTATGAAAGCTTAGTTGACAGCGTGACTTACGCCAATAATGGCTCGCAGGTGTTGTTTAACGATGCAAGTGACAATGCCATTTTTGCTGAATTTGATGGTTACCCTTTTATCGTGACGCAAGTGGATGATACTTGTTATCTGGAAAATGATTATATCACCACCATTAAGTACGACAGCAATTCTAATAATGATACCGCCTATGGGTATGATTGCAGTACGTCTGTAGAGCACTTTGAACAAGCAAAAGTTGATGCGACTTATTATGACTTCTTTTCTTTTTCGCCTGAAAATGATGCCCACTTTTATGCTGGTGTGGTCATGCAAATGTACCATTCCTATTTAGATGATTTATTTCCTAATCAAAAAGCCCAAAATCCAGATTCACCCGATTGCCCTATCAATAGCCAAGGGCAACCCAATGGTGACTATTGTTTAAAACGTTTATCGCAACGTGCTCATGCTTTGGGCGTCACTGGTGGGCATATGGATGATGCTAACTGGGATGGCGAATATGTGAATTATGGTAATGGCCAATGGGCGGGTCGGTTTTACAGTCTAACCACTATTGACTTGGTGGCCCATGAATCTATGCATGCCTTAAGTGAATGGAATGGAGATTTAGACTCAACGGGGCAAGCGGGGGCTATTGGTGAGGGCTTAGGCGATATTTCAGCTATTGCAGCCAACCATTACCTCGAAGGGCACCTCGTAGATGATCAACAAGTTGCTAGTTATAAGAGCAGTACAGCTTACGGTAATAAGCGTGACAACGAATGGGCTTATGCGTGGGATATCTATGTCAATAATGAACTGATGCGAATTTTTGAATTACCTTCATTTGATGGTTACTCAATTGAAGATGCAAGGGATTACGCGGCTGGAAAAGCCAAGCATCATAATGGTGGTGTTTTACGTAAGCTTTTTTATGAACTAGTGGTTGCTGATGGTTGGAGTCATGAGCAAGCCTTTAAGTTGTTTTTAGGGGCGAATGTGAGCTGTTTTACGCCCAGTGTGACATTTGATGAAATGGGCACATGTTTACTGAGTCAAGTGGATAATGTGTTCTCTCCATCTGAAGTCGATGCCCAGCAAACTAAATTAGATGAGCGTTTACATAGACTCGGTATCTTTGCCAGCAATACTCAAATCGATGCGTTGAGCTTCACACAGAACAAACATTATGATCATTCTGAATATTGGGTTTCTCCGTCTATTGATGTGACCGATATCGAAGAGGTGCGTGTTGATTGGGGCGATGGCACTCAAGTCAATTGGTCTGTTAACAATAATAATGGCACCAGTATTGAGGCAATGTTGACTGGCGAGCACCTTTACGCTTCGGATGCCAAACATGTTAACTTTTCACTTAGCGTCCTTAAAAATGATGGCACTTGGCTAAAAGGGTTGAGTCAAGATTATATTCATGCTTCGCCAGTGTTGTGTACACCGACAGTGCATAATCCTAATGGGGAAATTAGCCAGTTTACTTTCATGGGACAAGAATATGCCATGTCGAATTCGGGCTATCAATATGTGGACGCGACTCACCTAACGTTACCGAATAATAATGCCTCACCTATTGTTTTAGAAGGTAACTTTACCGGTAAGAATGTGACTGTTTTTGCTGATATGAATCGTGACGGCTACTTTAATCGTGATGAGTTATTGGCGGAAGAAAAGCCGATTGTCGATGGCACGCTGACGTTATCAGGATTGAGTGATATCACAGTGGGCAAGATTTTATTAAGAGTCGTTGTGGATGAGTTTACTGCTTGGGGATGCGGTGGTGTGTCTAAGGGAATGGCGATTGATATTTTAACACAGTTGGAAGCGGCGGCAACGCCCCCCACTGCCGAGTTTAGTTATGAGATCACCGGTACGACAAGTGTGCAATTTAATGCAGTGACTGACGGATTAGATGATAGCCGCAATCCTGAATTTACTTGGTCTTATCAGCAAACGGGTCAAAGTGAAGTGAATATGGGGCAAGGGGAAAGCTTACCTTATGTCTTTAGTCAATCAGGGACTTATTCGGTTAATTTAGTGGTTGCCTATGATGATGGCTCACAAGATACCCGTACTCAAGATATCGTTCTCGGTGGCATATGCATGCCTGAAAAGAGCAATCGTTTTGATGGTGACAGTTACTATATCGACAAGCTTGAGTATGCAGGTGTTTATAGTGGCTTATTGAATTCATCAGGTCGTAATCCGGGTGCTTATGTTGACCATGATGTTTATGATTACTTAGAAGGTTATCAAAATCAGATGCTCACTTTAAATGTCTATACCAACGTTATGTCGAGAATTTGGGCTAAACAGATCACCTCTAATCAAGGTATAAGGACAACATTTTGGGTGGACTTTAATCGCAATGGAGTCTTTGAAAGTAGTGAACATGCCGTTGCAAATAATCTGTCTTATCAATGTGAAAGTATCAGTAATTGCCGAATAAAAAGTAGCATCAATATGCTGATGAGTGACAGTACTTATAACAGTGGCCAAAATGAAATTCCTTTTAAAACAAGAGTTAAGGTGGAATATGATTATTGGGGGGATTTTGACGAGGCGGAAGGAGATAATGCCTGCAATACCATTATAACGGGTGAGGTAGAAGATCAAGATTTATATGTTGATCCGATGTAATGCGCTGTGATTCGGTTAATGTGGCATGAATGTTCAGTCATTAAGAGAGAAATAATGATGATATTTTGGGGGGGTATCTTGTTCTCTCTTAATACAATGACTGTGCTATTTCGCTCATGGTAAATGGGCAATCGACTAGGTATTAAGTTGTTACCTTAATTTTAATAATAATGAAAAAATGAATAAGGATATTATGAAAAAATTAAGTTTGGCCATTGCCCTTGCCCTGGGCTCCGCGATTGTATCTCAGTCTGCTATTGCAGATGAAGTGATACAATCTCATTCGGTTAACACTGAACAACAACAGCTTAAAACCTCGCTTCGCGGGTTAAAAGGTAAGGTTTTTCAATCTCAAGGTGAGACAAATTTCACCCAAATGAGCCAAGTTAAACGCATGGAAGCCCGTTTTGAAAAGTTTGGCTTGAATGCGAAAAATCGCCCTCATTTATTTAATTTAATTGAACAGCAAGGTGAAAAAAGTTTAGCTAAAGCCAGATTGTCGACTTTGGCAACGAGTGCCATGACAACTGATGATACATCTGGAAACTGTGTGGAAGGCGATACCAATTTATGTTCTTTTTTCTCTCACATGGGGTTTTCTGTATTAGTACATAAAGAAACCAATGAGCCTTATTTGGTGGCGTCAGCGCTTAATAGTGAGCGTGCATTGACTAACTACACAATGATTGATTTGACGCTGGTGAATGAAAATTGGCAGGCAGTGACGTTACCTAACTATACCGAGTTTTTTGGTGACGATACGACGACGAAAAAGCGTAAGGCTATTGAGAGTAGCGCACCTTTGGCTTCAGCACTGGAATTAGTTCGAAACTCTGAAAGTGTGTATGCCGATGCTTGGGTAACCGTGGTGACTGAAGATGAAAATGGCGTAGAAACCGTAGAAGATCGTAATGCCATGATTGAGTATTCTCGGGATGATCTTTTACGGATCTTAGAGGAAGCCGATGCAGCCTTTAATCCTCCTGTGTCATCTGCAGTATCGATTATGGATTTTGGCACGCCAGCCACTGGAGCGGTAGTGTCTTATGGACCTGAGTTGACATTGGAGGCGCCTATCGATAGCAATTCTGTCGAAGGCACCAATATTGTCGATCAGAAGATTACGATTTGTTTAAATCGTAATTATGGTGATTGTGATTATGAAAATATTTATCCGCTTAGTACCCCTGTCGCAGATACTAAGCTAAAAATTCCTTTTAAAGGAGAGTTATCAGTGCCTGGACAAGTAGAGGCTGTGTATAAGCCTTCAGACATATTGCCGACATTGGTACAGCGTCCGACGAATATTTTCATTCAAACGAAAGAAAATGGGGGGGCCACGACCATCGGTGATGGCGATTATGCTGATATTCAGGATTTATTCGCTGATAGCATCGTTTCTGTTTACGATGAAGCGGCAAATAAGACGTTATTGACGTGGGATATTGCCCGCGATGATGGCATGTTTGGTGATGCGAGCCTCTTTGGCCGATATCAGGATGCGCATTGGATTATGAATATTGCTTTATCGGTCAAAAGGCGTCCTACACGTCCCGCTTCGCCTGTGGTTTATATTGTTGGCTCATCCGATCCGGATACCAGTTTTTTCTTTGAACAACCGGTGATGCAAATGGTGTATAGCTGTTTAGCAAAAGGCTCGATGATCACCCTTGCGAGCGGCAAACCTATGCCTATTGAACGTCTTAACATCGGTGATACGGTATTAGGGGCAAGTGAGTATTCCCCGCATAAAGATATGCCATTGGTGATTGAAGATATTTCAATTGGGGTCGAAACCATTCCTATGGTGGAAATTACCACCAGTACAGGCGAAACATTATTGTTAACAGAGTCTCATCCTGTGCTTAATGTGGCGGACCAACCTGTTTGGGCTAATGCACTTAAAGTGGGCGACCGTATTCAAACCCAAGATAATAAAGTCATGATCACTAGCATTCGTCATGTGGATTATGATGATAATGTTTATAACTTGAAATTGGCGCGTCCTGAAGGGGACAGCCATTATGATCAAGGAGAAAGTTTTGCTATGTATGCCAATGGTTTGTTAGTGGGCGATTTGAGCATGCAGAGTGAGAATGAGTTTAAATATCAATCTGAGTCAAGAGACGATGTGTTAAATCGTCTTCCGACATCTTGGCACACAGATTTTCTTAACAGTCAGCAATAATTCTTTTCGGCCCATGACTTGATTTAAGTCTGGGCCACTTTCAAGGAAATAAGAATGAAATTACATAGCAAAGTAGGTTATGTGCTTGCCTGCGCCTGTTTGTCTGCGCCCAGCTTCGGGCAAAGTGAATTAAAACTTGAACAAATACATGCAGAAAAAGAAGCCTTGATGCAGAGTATGGAAATGTCTTCTAGTGATATGGTTCCCTTGGGGACGGGATATCAAAGTGAGGGGGATTACTTTTTAGGTTTGCAAACCGTTGAGGGTGTACTGGATGAAACCTTAGGTAACTCCATTATGGACTTTAGGGTTGGCGTCGACCTTTCCTACTCACAGGTGATTGATCTTATCGATGGGACTGTGGATGCCGGCTTTAATTTTCCAGCAGTCAGAGTCGATGCTGGCGCTAATTACGCCAAAGAGATCAGTGCCGATCAATACAGTGGTACTTACAGCGTATATGCGTCGATGAAACCTAAGGCGCAAATTTGGTTACCGATTGATGGTAGTGGTTATCAACCGACAACATCGGCGACTGAGTTGGCTCAAGCTTATCCAGGTAATCGTGCTCAGCATTTAGGGGATAAGTTTGTTAACGGTTTTGCTCTCGGCTCTAATGTAGTGATCAATATGAAAATTGATTACCGAAACGAAGCTGATAAGCGGGCGATTGGTGGCTACCTTGGGGTTGATTGGATCGGTAAAGTTGAGGTGGATGGCGCCTTACAATTATTGGACAATGACAAGAAAAAGTCAGTTAAAATCAGTGTGAGTGGTTATCAGAGTGGCGGCGAACCAAATCGATTATTGGATATCATTCCTAACGGTATAATGTTATGCACGTTGGAAAACCCGACACCTTGTTTTGATTTATTTGAAGAAGCCATTGTTTATTTAAAACAAGATTATGTTAATCAGTTTGATGAACTGACTGACTATAATGTCACTGATACCTATCTGGTGGATTATGAAAGAGCGGGTCCAGGTCTTCAGTCTCTAGTGCCTGAAAATGGCTATCAGCAAACCAGTTATTTAACCAAACTCATCGTGAAAGATATGACCTCTCGTTGGATTGATGAGCGTTTAACCAATCGCCGCGCGAAGAACTTACAACGTTATTATGCTTCTGCTTTTAGCACGCAAGATATCGCTGATTTAGGTGAAATTGAGCAACGCAGTGGTAATAATGCCAACATGTATGCTGATATTGTCGATTACTGTGAGCAAAATCCACAAGGCACTTATTGTGCCGATTTTGAAGCTGATATCGTGGGCAACTACATTCAAGATTATTCCAATATCATTTCAGTTCTAGAATAAGGACATTCCTATGTTTAACAAATATTCACTGGTTTTTTTATTGGGGCTAAGCGGTTCGGTGGCAGCAGAAGGTATTGATGATGCGGCTTTTAACGAATTGGGCGATTTATTAACGGTTGATCAAGCGCAGGGACGTTTTGATTGGTTAGAGCAATGCTATAGCGGCTTGATGGTTGAAATTTGGGAAAAAACTCATGATGCGACTCAAGTGCTAACGAATAGTGAGAAAATTAGGCAATTAAAAGAATTATGGGTTTCACAAGATAAAATCACTAAAGGACAAGTGAATTATTTAAGTTTTGCCAATGCTGATTTTACTAATCCTTATGGATGGTATGCGGGGACCGATGTCACGCAAAATTGTACCTTAATGCCGACAGAGTATGAGGCTGTTGCGCTTAAAACGACGGTTATTGATCATCAATATTGTGCTAATGCCAGTTACGACAGTGAATGGGAATGGATTGCATCGGTGAGCATGGATGGAAAAACCCATGCTTCAAATGCTAACCCTTATACCCAAGTATCTGGCTTAGTATTTCCGATGAGACTGAATCAAGAACATGAGATGGCACTGACCCCAGGTTTTCAAATACCTGATGATCCTTCATTTTTAGGCGCTCGAGTGTGGATTGATTGGAACCAAGATGGCAGTTTTAGCATCGATGAGATGGTGTTTAGTGGCCAAGGTAGTGAAACATTTAACTTTAATGTGGCTGTGCCCAGTACAGCAACACCGGGTGTATCTATGATGCGTGTGGCGATGGATGCGGGGGGTGGGTTCAATAATGCCTGTACGCGAAATTGGTACGGTGAAGTAGAAGACTATCTTGTGACGGTTCAATAACCCAGATAAAAGGACAATATCATGAAATTTATTTATGCAAGTCTGTTTTCGGCAATGCTGGGGACGAATGCAATGGCAAGTGATGGGCAGCTTGAAAAAGCATCGCAGTTAGCGTCAATACAGAGCAGTGCCTTAAGTGGTTCTACGGTGAGTGCCTTGATTAACGATCATATCCCTTTAGGCAGTGCTTATGATAGTCAAAGGGAAGTGTTTTTAAATGTACAGCCGGTTTCAGGACAAATAGATGAAACGTTTGGTAATACCGAACTGTCATTTAAAACTGGTATTGATATGAGCTATGAAGATATTCTTAGTACTTTAGCGGGCAGTGTGGATGTGAATGTCAACTTCCCTGTAGTGCGGGTTTCTGCAGGGGCATCCATGGCAACGGAAATGGCATCCAGCACTTACAGCAGTTCTTACACTTTTAGTGCCAGTAGTGTGCCTAAAAAGCGTTTATTATTACCGGATGATGCTTCTAGAGGCTACACCTTGTCGACTGCGGGTAATGAAGTGGCGACAAGCTATCAAAGTAAGATTCAAGAGTTGGTGGGGGATGAGTTCGTTTATGCCATAGAGTATGGAGCGAACTTATTGGTTAATTTGAAGATCGAATACGGTAGTAATAAAGATAAGTCTGACATTGGTGGTTATTTAGATGTGGATTTGTATGGCGGGGTTTTTAATGTTGGTGGGGAGCTTAAATATTTACAGGAAGAGACTAAATCTTCTGTCAAAATTACCGTTAGAGCGGTGCAACGCGGCGGCGATCCAAAACAATTGTTAAGTATTATTCCCAATAATATCATTACTTGTTCATTAGAGAACCCTGCACCCTGTTTTGATATGTTCAAGGAAGCGGTTGATTATTCTAAAAACCAATTTCAAGCGCAATTGCAAACCTTGGATGATTATAACGTAGTGAACTATTATATGACGCGATATGATTCAAGCAGTTTAGCGCTGAAAGCGCTAGCACCTGAATATCAGCAAGTTCGTTATGCAACTAAGTTACTTATTAGTGATTTAGAGGAAGATTTTCAACAAGCGTTGATGGATGAGCATAGAGCCAGTGAGCTGTTAACCAGCTATTATGCCTATTTACCGGAAGCGCAGCGCAATGCCGTTGAAGTCATTAAGCAAGCGGCTTACGACAATGCATGGTTTTTCTATACCGCTGCGGATTTCTGCCGAGATAATCCTTTTGGCACTAGCTGTGAAGACAGTTATAACGCCATGAAGCAAGATTGTCTGCAAAGAGGGCTTTCTTGTCCTCAATCTTATGATATCACCCAATTACAATTGCCAACGACCACTGATTTAGATTGGAAACAATGTGAAATGGCCCGTCAAGAAGCGGTTCGTTCAGGGGTTATTGTAGATGAAGAAAGCACCATTTATCGTAACATGCGTTGGGCGCCGACATTTATTGACAGTGCTCGCCCTGCACTGGGTATTTTAAACTGGCGTTTATGTGAAGCTGCACTAAATACCTATGGCGATACATTCTTGAATTGATGGTGTTTCATTCGATTACAGAATGATTTCGTAAGGAGAATAAGGCCTCTGTTAATGGGTTAACAGAGGCTTTCATACTCAGGTGGCCTTAATTTCAATAGTGATATAAAGGAATATTATGAAACCATTTGGATTGGCTTTTTTATTAACGCTTGTGTCGTTACCGATAGTGGCAACTGAATATTATGGTGATGGCTACTCTGTTGATGATCTCGGTAAAGGCTTTACGAGTCAGAATTATCAATCGGTACCTGCATGTATAGAAGGCTCTGTGGTGACACACACTCAAGGTAAGGGAGAGCTTAATTTTTTAAATCAACTCGATCAAAGGCAAGTCAGAAGTCGCACTTTTGGTGAGCTGCACGGTGGGGTGAACCTGTTTATTATTGCAGGCTCTGTTTCAACCTCGATATATCATACCAATGCAAAAGATGACTTAACCGTGTCTTCATCGCTACATCTGTATTTTGATGAAGGGCATCATACGTTGGAAAATCGACAAATACTCGATCATGCGGATTCGAGTCAGTGTGGGGATAGTTTTATTTATCAAGTGGACTATGGTCGAGATATTTTTCTGACCAGTCAGTTACATTTTCAATCGGTTGAAGATTATAAAAAATTTGTCACCAAAATAAAAATTCGTTTGTTATTTTGGACAAAAACAAAGACAACAGTGAAAGAATTTAAGGAGTATGCGCAAAATGCGGTGCTGACGGTTAAAGTCAATTCCAACGGTGCTATACCGGCATCATTGCAAGCGTTATTAGATAGCCGGCCGACCAGCTGCAAAGGCGATGAAGTCGATGAATGTATGGATACCCTCAATCAACTGAGCACGTACTTGTTTGAGCCAACGGGACTGGCACAAGATATGGATTCGATGCCGCCTGTGATCAGAAGTATGCACACTAAACAATATCAAGAGTCAGGTCATTATTCTCTTAATCAGCCTGCAGAGCCTGAGCAAGAGGCACTAATGAGTATTGTCGAGGAGGTCGAGCAAGAATACGGAGATCGTGTCAGGCAAGAGCAAAGGTTAAAAGCCTTTTATCAGGTTGCCGAAACAGTAACAGAAGAGCAGGATTATTTAGCACAATGGCAAGCGGCTAAGGCTTATCGGACAGCCTTTGAATCCTTAAGAACACGCTGTTTTATATCACCTTTTGAAAATGAATGTTTGCCTCCTTTTGAATAGTTCAGTATATTCTTTCAACTACATTGTGGGTTTATTGTTAATGGAATGGCTGTTATTGATTTAATGGATGTTTTTAATTGTATATACCCGTGATACTTCAAGATGCAGGATTCAGCTGGAATTAAAAGTCTTGTAGGCAAGGCTTTGAGCAGATGACCTAGTGCTTCTAAGTTAATGTTCAATAACGCAGCATAAAAGGCTTTTAAACCAGCCTATTAGGAATCATTAAAACCAATCACTTCTGTGTTGCATGCTTTTAAAAGGTACCTACATTCTCGCAATCGTGCGCCTTAAATTGATTGGTTTTATTGGCTCTGAAAACATGCATATTGAAGTATCACGGGTATAGTAATGAGTTGGAGAAAGGAATGAAACTTAGGTTTACAGTGGGTGCATGCTTGCTATCGACAGTGATGGTTGTGCATGCGAGTGATGATAATATTGATTATGTTTGGGACTTTGGTGATGGGAGCAGCGCTAATGAAAAGTCACCTGAGCATGTTTATGCAGAGGTTGGGATCTATCAAGCTAAATTGATGGTCTTTCAGAATGATAAGTTAGTGGATACACGAGTCAATAGCGTTGATTTGATCACTCCCTTGATTAACCAAGTCACAATTGATTATGAGCTTAGCGATTTAAGTTTAGCGGCCTCGGCTATTCTTGATGCTAAGCAAGCGTTAAGCTTAACTCATCATTGGTTAATCGAAGACCAAACCTATGTGGGACCCAATGCCAATCATGTTTTTTTAAGCCAGGGAGAGTATTCGGTCAAGCTTTCGAGTTATTTTGATGAGTACTTGGTTCATGAGACACAGTTGAATATATTCGCTTCAGAACCAGAACCAGAACCAGAACCAGAAAAAAGCGGCGAAGGTGATTCAGGTGGCGCATTGGGGGTCGGAGTCTTTCTTCTTGGTATTATGCGTTTATTGGGTAAAAAGACTTAGGATCATTCAGTTAAAAAACCGACCTCGTTGGCGCAATAGCTCTCTGGTTAATGCGATGTGCGGGGTGAAAGCATCTCGTCCATGCAGCCAATAATGGTTATGAATAACCAAGATGCTGCCGACGGGGAGCGTAAGGGATAGTATGTTCTCGTCTTGTTCCAGTGAGATTTGCAGTTGATATAAAAATAGGGCTTGTTCTTTATTTTGGGGATAGGCAAATTGATCAATAAATGACAGTTGTGGCTTGCCGTGTTTATCTTCATCAATAAAAACGGGGTGAAACACATTATGTTGTACCTGTTTACTGGGAGGCGATTGCCATTGAAAGGGTGTTTTTGCGATTTTATGGTGATAAAAATGCTTAAGCGCTTGCCAATCATCGATATGCAGTAATGTTGAATCTCCGCCTATCGCATCTTGTTCTCCAATTTTCATCATCAAGACAAAATCTGTATTTTCATCGACATAAGTGCCATCGTTATGTAAGGTCAAAGGATGGTAGGCTTTTCTTAAATAACTGTCGTCATTGTCAGTGTGATTGATGATAAAGCGGGCATAAAACTTTCCCGACATGGCGTCGAAATTAGGTAAGCCAATTAAGTGTGAAATGGCGGTGGAGAGTTTGATATAGCAATCAACAGATTGGTTCTCTTGTTGTTCGAATTGCAGTAAAAATGCACCTTTATTGCGAGAGGTAATAATGTTTTTTAAGCAATAGCCTAATTGATTTTCACAGATATTATCGAGAATGGTTGCCAGCATAAACCTAAGGAATGGCGTGAATTCGATTGCTTGTACATTCCATTGTGTAGTTTGCTGATTAAAGGCCGTGATTATTTCATTATTAAGCGTAATAATTTGGATTCGCTGAGATCGACTATATTCTGTTAGGGTAAAAGGTGGCGTCTCAGAAATAGGCGTCATAGGGCTATCCGCATAAAGAGTTTTCATCTTCAGTATAGAGCAAATAAGGATTTTAGATGACCGATTAAAACCCAATAGTCGTTATGTGACCTAAAAATGATAATCGATGCCTAAGCTGACAATATTGTCATTGTTTAATATCACACGTTGGTTAGCGTCTTGGTAATGACCTTGATACAGAACATCAAGGCAATAAAGGCGAGTGGAGTGAGACAGTTGATAATCTGCACCGAGGGCTATTTGGGTTATGTTTACTTGTGAAAATGGACTTCGATTTACTTCGCTACCTCCCGTTGCATTGTAAAAATAATCACCTAGCCCCGATGTATCTATGCCGTATTCTGCGTTGAAGTGAAGGTTTTTGAGTGTGTAGCGAAGGTTTATGTAACCACTGCTTCCTTGCATGTTTTTTTCAGTGAGTATTTGACTCTGGGTATATTGATATAAATCACTTAGAGTGAATTGTCTCCACTTTACTTGGTTTACCCAACGAAAAGCATCAATATCGGCAATGCCCTTGCTATACCCCACAGCGCAATAATACGGGCGAGTGGTTAAATGAGGATCGTCTAAGCTGGTCGATAAAGCAAATTGGATATTCGATTGAGCGTCCTCTTCTTGATTCGCTGACATTAAGTATGTGCTATTAAAAGATAAGCCTTGCTCAAATTGTGGTGAGTAATAGTTGATACTATCACTGCTGCGTGTTTGGCCTGCAACCAAGTGCGTGATACTGGCATCGGTACTATGAAAAATATCCATATTGGTTGCCGTGGATTTAAACACGGTATTGTTACGCCCGACAAGCAGCGTTCCGAATGTATTGCTTATGCCTAAATAACGACTATTCGCTTTGATTGGGGTGGTGTTACCTGACTGGGTTGCGTTATAGACTTTAACGCTTATTTTATAGAGTAAATGCATATTCGCTGTTATTGCTTCACTCCCTTTAAGTCCTAAAGTGGTTGAGTTTTCAAGTGACGTTCCTGAGAGTTTACTCTTGGTAGCATAGGGTGTATTGGCGTGGCTAATGGCGGTATTGATACTACCAAATACATTAAGGCTACTTGCATGTGATGAAAACGGAATACAGAGAAGTAAGCCATAATTGAGTAAACTTTTTCGACGTAACATTTTTATTTAATGGTCTTTTCAAAGAAATTAGTCATATGCGTTTTTAAGTGGTAAATGTGTTAAGTATGTCTTTAAGGGTCATTGCTTCATTTGAAATAATGACCCTTAAAGACACTGGTTAATCTATCACGAATGAGAATTATATCCATTTTGATTTTTAGCGTATTAAACATAATTAACATCAGTTTATGCATTAGGCGATTAAAGATCTGATTTTTCAACTACTCTCTTTTAAAGGCGCGACTTTTAAATGTCATTAGATACGGCTGATGATGCCCTGTCTGATGTGAGTGGGAGGTGATGATGTACAGTGATTTATCTTTAACACATTTTATGAGCGGTTTGGAAAAACGCAATCCAGGCGAAGTGGAGTTCCATCAAGCGGTGTATGAGGTGGCAGAATCTGTTATTCCGTTTATTTTAGATAATCCCGTTTACCAAAAGGCGGCGATTTTACAACGTATGACAGAACCCGACCGAAGTATTATTTTTAAGGTGGTTTGGGAAGATGATGCCGGTAATATCCGCTTAAATCGAGGTTATCGTGTGCAGTTTAATAATTCGATTGGGCCTTATAAAGGGGGACTTAGGTTTCATCCATCGGTTAATTTAAGTATTCTTAAATTTTTGGGATTTGAACAAACGTTTAAAAATAGTTTAACCACGTTACCGATGGGAGCGGCTAAAGGTGGTTCAGATTTTAATCCTAAAGGGAAATCGGATCGTGAAGTGATACGGTTCTGTCAAAGTTTTATGACTGAGCTTTCTCATTATATTGGGCCTAACACCGATATACCTGCTGGGGATGTTGGCGTTGGGGCGAGGGAAATTAGTTTTATGTTTGGTCAATACAAACGATTACGCCATGAATTTACCGGAGCATTAACAGGAAAGGCATTGGAATTTGGGGGGAGTCTTATTCGCACTGAAGCGACGGGTTACGGTGCCGCTTTTTTTATGGAGGCCATGTTACAACATAGAGATGACAGTATTCGAGGGAAAAAGTGTGTGCTCTCAGGCTCTGGGAATGTGGCTTTGTATTGCGCCGAAAAAATTATACAGCTAGGCGGTAAGGTTGTTACACTCTCTGATTCATCTGGTTTTATTTATGATGAACAAGGTATTGATGCTGATAAACTGGCTTATCTCATTGAGCTTAAGACGCACCAAAGAGGTCGTATATCGGAATATGCTGAAAAGTATCGCTGTGATTATTTTCCAACACAGTCTCCTTGGAATATTCGTTGTGATTTGGCTTTTCCTTGCGCAACGCAAAATGAAATTGATAAAAAATCGGCCCATGCGCTAGTGTCTAACGGTTGTATTGCTGTCGCTGAAGGCGCCAATATGCCAACGACCATTGAAGCTATTAAGGTATTACAACATGCCAAATTATTGTTTGCGCCAGGTAAAGCGGCCAATGCCGGAGGGGTGGCATTATCGGGATTAGAGATGACACAGAACAGTGTCCGATTGTCTTGGAGTGCGACAGAGCTAGAAGATCGACTGGCCACAATAATGAAAGACATCCATAGGCAATGTGTTAAATACAGTGACGATGGGGATTATGTCAATTATGTGAATGGGGCCAATATTGCAGGCTTTATTAAAGTCGCTAACGCCATGTTGGCTTATGGGGTATGAGTATTAAACTCACTGCTGTGTTTTCTTCAATTGAAAACACAGCAACAAAAGTAATATCAAAATAACTTATATTAACAATATATTAATGCAATTTCATTCTTGGTCTGACGGCTCGCATGAGCTTTTCTGTTAGCCAAAGGGCGATAGTTTTGCTGGTGCCGTGAACCGCTCGTTGATGCATACGGTACAGTGATATATACACAAGACGAGCAAGCTTACCTTCGATAAACATGGTGTTTTTGGTTAAATTTCCCATTAAGCTGCCCACAGTACTGAACTTAGATAAATTCACCAAAGATCCATAATCGACATAGGTATAACTTTCTAGAGGCTTTCCTGTAAGCTCATTAATCAGATTATTTTCAACACATTTCGCCATTTGGTGTGCTGATTGGGCTCGCGGCGGCACAAAACTACCATCGGCTTGCTTGCAGGCACAGCAATCACCGATGACGTAAATATGATCATTGACCGTGCTTAGCAAGGTGTCTTTTACCATGATTTGATTGGCGCGGTTTAATTCAAATAGATTGATGTCTTTGATAAAATTAGGGGCTTTAACGCCTGCAGCCCATAACATCAAGTGTGCATCGATACGGGTGCCTTCTTTGGTGATAAAACCAGTTGCAGTGGCTTCACTGACACAGGTGTTTTCCAGCACTTTGACCCCAAGTTTGACTAATTCTCGTCTTGCCGAAGCGGCGATACGATCGGGTAGAGCAGGTAAAATACGTGGGCCGGCTTCAATTAAATGTATGTGCAGTCTATCGGCCGTCATTTTACTTAAGCCATAACTTTTGAGTAACTCTGTCACATGGTAAAGCTCTGCGGATAGCTCGACCCCCGTTGCGCCAGCGCCGACAATGGCAATATCGAGCCGAGTATTGGTATCTGATTGATGAATGCGAGTAAAGCTATCAAGCAGAGCGTGATGAAAGCGGTCTGCTTGCTGGTGAGAGTCAAGAAAGTAACAATGATCTCTCACTCCTGGGGTATTAAAGTCATTGCTGACACTGCCAATGGCGATAATGAGTTTGTCGTATTGGATATGGCGCTCGGGTAAGATTGCCATGTTGAGATCGTTAAAAATCGGCGTTAAGGTAATGCTCTTTTCATCGGCATCTAAGTGACAAAAAGTGCCTAATTGGAATTGGTATCCATGTTTGGCTGCATGGGCTGAATAGACGACACCATCTAAATTTGGATCCAGTGAACCCGTGGCGACTTCATGGAGTAAAGGTTTCCAGATGTGGGTGCGATTCTTATCGATAAGGGTAATGTTTGCTTTACCCTTTTTCCCCAGTTTGTGGCCTAATTGGGTCGCTAATTCTAATCCACCGGCACCACCACCAATGATCACAATATCAGGGATTGTTGAGTCCATATCTTCATTCTCACGTTGACTTACACTGGCGTGTACATATTGATGACATGTCACTTAAATTCAAACTGTTTTTCTTGGCTAGACGATCGAATGAAATTACCTACTATCTAGGTAAATTATTAACAAAATCAGATGGTTTAGGCTAACAGTATGTCTCATGTTGAGTAGCGAAATTCAAATGTCAAATCTTAGATTAATATTAACTCATCATTGTGAGCGAATACTCCATGATTGTAGGAGCCTACGCTGACTTGATTAATCAATATAGATTTATTGTTATTACGCACAACATTCACTCTAACAAACGAGCAAGCTTAATAAATTTACAATTTCATTTACGACAATATTCAATATATTACCTTGTGAAAATAGCCGTAAAGCTGCGATTGTTATAGTGCAATATATTCGGCTCAGTGTCACTAACATATTCGATTAATGTCGGATGCTTTTACAGCGAAATGGCCTATTGCTTAAGCGAGTATTTTAAGGCTAAATAGTGTTTAAAAAGTAGTCTTTATGTTGCTGTTAGGGACGATTTAGCTTTATTGAAGCGATAAGGAAATGTCATGATCGATAAAGAAATACCTGTTAATGGGCTGGCAAAGGCTGAGGATAGTACAGCAGATAGCGAAGTCGATAAGGAGTATTTGTCCCAAAGACAGTTGAAAAAGGGGGTCGCTGGCTGGATATTGCTGGCCAGTCTGGGGGTTTCCTATGTTATTTCAGGGCATTTTGCGGGCTGGAATTTTGGTATTGCTTCGGGTGGTTTTGGCGGAATGATGATTGCTGCTGTGATTATGGGCCTCATGTATTGGTGTTTAGTGCTAACGTTGGCCGAGTTGTCTTCTTCTTTACCGACGGCAGGAGGTGGCTACAGTTTTGCGCGGCGAGCGATGGGGCCATGGGGTGGCTTTTTAACGGGCACGGCTATTTTACTCGAATATGCAATCGCCCCAGCGGCGATTGCGATATTCATTGGGAGTTATTTTCAGGCATTAATGGGCATTGATGGCCCCGTTGTTTATGGCGTGTTTTATCTTATCTTTATCGGCATACATTTATGGGGGGCGGGTGAAGCGTTAAGGATAATGATGGGGATCACTTTGCTGGCTGTGATAGCCATAGTGGTGTTTATCACAGCCATGTTACCGCATTTTCAGTGGGCGCTTTTATTTGACATTGTGCCAAATGAACAGGCATTTGGGGCCAGTCGTTTTTTACCGGAAGGCATTGTTGGGATCTGGGCGGCTTTGCCTTTTGCCATGTGGCTTTTTTTAGCGGTTGAAGGGGTGCCCTTAGCGGCAGAAGAAGCTTCCAATCCAAGCAAAGATTTGCCTAAAGGCATAATTGCCTCCATGATTATCTTGATTTTTTTTGCATCAATGATTTTATTTTTAGCGCCAGGTGGTGCGGGTGCTGAATTGATGAAAGATCATGGGACGCCTCTTGTCGGTGCGCTGGGCTTCATTTATGGCAATGATTCATTGATCGCTAAATTTGTCAATGTGGTGGGGTTATGTGGATTGATAGCCAGCTTTTTTTCCATTATCTATGCGTATTCTCGGCAAATATTTTCTCTGTCTCGCGCAGGTTACTTACCGCGCTTTCTCTCTATTTCAGGTAAGCGAAAAGTCCCCGTTTGGGCATTGATTATTCCCGGTTTTTTGGGATTTCTGCTGTCTTTAACGGGAGAGGGAGACTTGATGATCACCATGGCGGTTTTTGGCGCAACGTTATCGTATGCCATGATGAGTTTATCGCACATTATTTTACGTTACAAAGAACCTGAACTTATCCGCCCCTATCGAACGCCTGGGGGGATAGTGACATCAGGCCTGACGCTTGTTTTGTCATTAATTGCACTGGCTTCAACGTTTGTGGTCAGTCTGCATGCTGTACTTTGGGCGGCTGTTTTCTATTGTATCATGCTGCTTTACTTTATTTTTTACAGTCGAAATCATCTAGTGTCTTCGGCGCCAGAGGAAGCTTTTGATACTGAATCATTACAGGCAAAGCAGCAATCATCAGGTAATAATAGTGCAATAGAAAGGGAGTTAACATGATTAATGCTCGAGAAGTCATAACGATTACGGATGCCATTGCCATTGTTGAGGAGCGAGGTTTAAGCCATGTAAAAGTGGGCTTATTTGATATCGATGGTGTCATGCGAGGCAAGTACATGGCGAAAGGCAAGTTCTTTTCTGCATTAGAAAAAGGCTTTGCATTTTGTGATGTGGTGCTGGGGTGGGACGTAAAAGATCAGTTATTGGATAATACTCAATATACCGGATGGCATACGGGGTATCCCGATGCCCCCGTGCGTATTTTACCCCATAGCTGCCGCGAGGTATTTGAAGAAGAAGGCATGTTGTTGTTTATCGCAGAGTTTGATGATAAAGCCGCGAAGATCTGCCCTAGGGGCGTATTATCTAAGGTCATTGATCAGGCTAAAGAGATGGGCTTTATTGCATTTGGCGCCTTAGAATATGAATTTTTTCTTTTTAATGAAACTCCTGAGTCTGTGAGGCTGAAAAATTACAGGGATCTGAATACGTTAACGCCAGATTGGTTTGGCTATTCGATGCTCCGAAACTCGGTTCATGCAGAGTTGTATCGAGATATTCTTGCCATGGCAGAAATGATGGACTTTCCGATTGAAGGGCTACATACCGAAACGGGACCTGGGGTGATTGAAGCGGCGATTGTGGTGGATGAAGTGGCAGCAGCGGCGGATAAGGCGGCGCTTTTTAAAACGTTTATGAAAGTCTTGGCGCAAAGGCGTGAGTTGATGGCAACATTTATGGCTAAATGGTCCGGTGATTTTCCAGGACAAAGCGGACATATTCACCTTTCACTGCAGCACATTAATGGAACATCGGCATTTTTTGATCCCGCTCAACAATATAATATGAGCAAAATACAGAGATATTTTCTTGCGGGGCAGCAAAGGCTCATGCCAGATTTTTTGGCGATGCTTGCACCAACGATTAATAGCTACACTCGTATGGTTCCCGGTTTTTGGGCACCGACTCAAGCGACTTGGGGAGTCGAAAATAGAACGACGGCTTTGAGAGTGATCAGCGGCGCTGAAAAATCCCAACGTATTGAATATCGTTTGGGTGCGGCCGATGCGAATCCTTATTTAGCCTTAGCGGCAGCTTTAGCCAGTGGTCTATACGGCATAATGAACCAGTTAGAGCCCCATAAGCAAGTAAAAGGCAATGCGTATGAGCAGGAACAGCCAGATACGTTGAATTTACCGACCAGCCTTTGGGATGCTGCGCAAAAATTAAGGCAGTCTTCTGCCGCGAAAATGTTTTTTGGTGAAGAGTTTGTGACTCATTTTGCCAATAGCCGAGAATGGGAAGAAAGAGAATATCGAAAACATGTTTCAGATTGGGAAATGAGCCGCTATTTTGAAATAATTTAGTGTTGTATATTGCTGTTTATTTATATTCTTAAAGCAGTGATAATTAGTTGAATGGATTGCTGAGCAAGGAGTGCTTTATGTCGAGTAAAAATCAAGCTATTAATCATAAAATACAAGAAACTATTTCCCCGATAGATAGTCAGGTTTATGTGACTCGTCCATTAGCGAGCAAAGACGATATTAGTGAGGTTGTAGAGCAAGCCAATATGATGCAAAAATCTTGGGCTACTCTCCCTCTCGCTGATAGAAAGCTGGTGTGCGTGAAAGCCATTGACATTCTTATGAGCCAAAAGAAAGTCCTCGCTAATGAATTGTGTTGGATGATGGGACGGCCTATTCGATATTGTGAAGGTGAGCTTAATGGACTGGATGAGCGGGCACAATATTTGCTGCAAGTGTCTGATCACGCTTTGTCTCCTGTTGTTATTGCTGAAAAAGCGGGATTTACCCGATATATTAAAAGAGAAGCTTTAGGCGTTGTTCTCATTATTGCCCCTTGGAATTATCCTTATTTGACGGCGATCAATAGTCTTATACCGGCGTTGCTTACAGGCAATAGCGTTATCATAAAGCACTCAGCGCAAACCCCGTTATGTGCGGAGCGATTGGTGAGCGCTTTTGAAGCGGCGGGAATGCCAAAAGGTATTGTTCAATTTTTACATACGAGTCATGAAAATACATTAGCGTGCATAACGAAAGAAGCCATTCATCATGTGGCGTTTACCGGATCGGTTTTAGGCGGTAAAAAAGTGGAACAAGCGGCTGCGGGGCGATTTTTGAGTGTTGGGCTTGAGTTAGGCGGTAAAGATCCAGCCTACGTGCGCCAAGATGCGAATATTGAAAAAGTGGCGGAGATTTTAGTCCAAGGGGCTTTTTTTAATTCAGGGCAATCATGCTGTGCGATCGAACGTATTTATGTTCATGAGAGAGTATTTGATTTATTTTTAGCGACATTTGTGCAATGGGTATTACACTATCAATTGGGACGTTCAGATGATAGCGATACGACGTTAGGACCCATGATCAGCACTTTTGCGGCAGATGTGGTTCGTGCGCAGATACACGAAGCCATCGCGTTAGGCGCGGTGACCCATATCGATGAGAGTTTGTTTCCGTTAAGCCAAGCGGGGACGCCCTACCTAGCCCCTCAAGTGTTGACACAGGTCGATCATCGTATGCGCCTTATGACTGAGGAGTCTTTTGGTCCCGTTATTGGCATACAAAAGGTGAAAGATGATAATGAAGCGCTTTGTTTGATGAATGACAGTGAGTTTGGTTTAACTGCGGCTATTTTTACGCAAGACATCGAAACAGGTGTGGCTTTAGGGGATAAGGTTGATACGGGCACTTTTTTTATTAATCGATGTGATTATCTCGATCCGGCGCTTGCTTGGACGGGCGTGAAACAATCGGGAAGAGGTTGCAGTTTATCCGTATTGGGATTTGAGTCGGTGACTCGACCTAAGTCTTATCACATTAAACATAGATGATATTGGCTTTATAATGTAAGGAGGAAGCATTGATATTAGACGCACATTGGCACTTCCCAACGGATATCAGAGTCGGTGCAGGGTGTTTATCATTTATCGCTGAATATTGCCAAGCGTTAAAGATCACCAAAGTGTTACTCGTTACCGACAAACAATTAGCGGCTTTTCCTATGGTTAAGCAAGTTAAAGCTATTTGTGCTGCAAGCAATATTTTTTGTGATGTTTTTTCTCAGGTTGAATCCGATCCCACCGATAACGATATTGCGCTTGGTGTTGACACGGTGAACAAGGGTAGTTTTGATGGCATTATTGCGCTAGGGGGCGGGGCGAGCTTAGATGCCGCTAAAGCGATAGCCTTAAGTGCGAAACAAACGCTCTCTTTGTGGGAAATGGAAGATGTGGAGGATAATTGGACCCACATTCAAGCCGAAAAAATATTACCCCTGATTGCGATACCGACAACGGCAGGAACTGGCTCTGAGGTTGGGCGCGCTGCAGTGATCACCGATACTCAGGGCGCACATCATTGCAAGCGTATTTTGTTTCATCCCCAGTTAATAGCGGATCGAGTATTACTCGATCCGCTATTGACCATAGGGCTGCCTGCTAATATTACTGCAGCGACAGGGATGGATGCATTGTCACATCTTTTGGAGGCCTATTGCGTGGCAGGTTACCACCCTATGGCAGAAGGTATTGCAGTTGAAGGCATAAAGCGGATTAAGCGGTTTTTACCTATTGTGTTTCATCAAGGTCAAAACGTTGAAGCCAGAACCCAAATGCTGGTGGCATCTTGTATGGGAGCAACGGCATTTCAGCGAGGGTTAGGCGCTATGCATGCGCTGGCACATCCACTTGGTGCGCTTTATCATAAACATCATGGACTATTAAATGCGATCTTAATGCCTTATGTATTACGCCTAAACCGAACTGCTATAGAAGATAAAATGACTTATTTAACCTTATGTTTAGGGTTTGATGACCCGAGCTTTGAACATTTTCTGTCTTGGATATTAGCCTTAAGAAAGACGCTTGGGATCCCACAGACCTTAGCAGAGATAGGCATAGAGAGTCATGATGCTAAACTTGTTGGCAAAATGGCTGCTTGCGACTCTGCGGCAGCGGGGAATCCTATTCAATTGCATGCGGATCAGTACGCCGCGTTGTTTATTGATGCGGTTAAAGGCGTTGCATTTGAAGGCGAGTGTTAATGTTTACGGGTTAATAAACATGAATAAGGAATTGACATGAAGATAGGCATTTTACAATGTGATGATGTGAGGGCATATTTACAAGATGAATTTGGCAATTATCCACAAATGTTTATCCATTTATTTGCAGCATTGAATTTATCCGAGGTGCCTTCGTTTGTTTTTTATCGTGTGATGGATGGCCAATATCCACAACATATGGATGACTGTGATGGCTATATAACTACGGGATGTCGATGGAGTGTCAATTATGATGAACCTTGGGTTCATGCTTTTTATATGTATATTAATCAACTTCATGTGGCGAAAAAAAAGTGTATAGGGATTTGTTTTGGTCACCAAATGATGGCCAAAGCATTGGGTGGGGAAGTTGCACATTCTCCTAACGGCTGGGGAGTAGGGGTAATGACTAGCCAGCTGTTGCAGCCAATGCCATGGATGGCTAGAGGTGTAGATGACATGTCTGCTTTTGCGCTGGTGATGAGTCATCAAGACCAAGTGATTAAATTACCTGAAGCGGCGAAAGTGTTGGCTGGGAGTAATTTTTGCCCCAATGGTATGTTTCAAATAGACACACATTTTTTAGGTATACAAGGTCACCCTGAATTTAGTAAGGGTTATTCATCTGCATTAATGCTGGTTCGTGCAAAAAGTATTGGCGAGAAGCGATTAGCACAGGGTCAATTGTCATTAAACCAAGAAACAGATGAACTTTGGATAGGGCAGTCCATGATTAACTTCTTATTGTCATAAAAAGTTAATCATGGAGCTTACCTTTGATGTCATCAGACCCGTTGCATAAGCGAGCTGCAAAGTGTTGCAAATTTTTTATTTTAAGGCTCACGTTTAGCGTAGCCATGACCTTTTTCTATGCCTAAACAGTCTTTACCGACAAACATCCAAGTGAGTTGCTCACCATTTAATGTGTATTCATAGACGTATTTTCCTGGGCATTTAGGCGCGGTGTTTCTCCATTTTACTTTGAACGTCATCGGCGTCGTTTTCATGCCTTCCCCTTTTTTTGCCACCCCGGTTGCGGCCATGTATTTCCCCATGATCATTTGCCCGTTCTGTTTTAAGGTCATGGTGATATTGGTTGGCCCTTTTATCTTACTGGCGTAATTAACGCCAACCCAACGACCAGTGACATTCATTTCATTGGCGATAGCGGTGCTAGAGGCGAATAATGCGCATAAACTCACAATAGTGATGAGCCTTTTGATTATCATGGATGTTACCGGCATGATTTTTATTAACATGAGGATGTCCTTAATTGATTCATAATGATGAGAATAGATTACTGTCCATAAACTGTTGATTGATTTAACGGTTGACAGAAAACCCAACTTATCTTGATTTGTTTAAAGTTTAGTTAAGAACGGGGGGCTGCACAAATAGCAATGAATGATGTTTAAAAGTTGCAGGGGCGATGAGAGATAAGTCTTGCTCAGTGCTTCCCCCCCATCCAGTAAGATAGGGCAGGATGGGGGGGAGGCACTGATTATGGCATGATCTGAACGGGTGACCATTTATCCCACTGAGGATCTTTTTTGTCATGGATGATGAAACTGTCACCATTTTTTAAAGTGTTTTCTACAATTGTCGTGTCTTTTGTGACCACACCAATTCCGCCAGCCAATATGGTTTCTAAAGAACCCGTATCGACTTGTGCGCCAGAAAAGAGACCAACATTGACTTTTATACCGGATAGATCCCAAAATTGGCTGGAGTTATTGACTAAATAGCGATATTGAGGATCCACATGGGCATTGAGTGTCACAAAAGTGCCCTGACCCGATAGAGAATAACGATCGATTAGACCAATTTGTATTCCTCGAAAGAATAAAGGCGTGCCGACTTTAAAGGAATCGAGTTGTGCTCTTGTTAGTGTGAATTGTAACGCGTTGGGTTTGATGTCTGCTTGAGCATGCAATGTGCCAGAAAATTGGGTCGAAGAGACTTGGCTTAGGCCTGGGCTCACCTTAATATATGCACCTGTTAATAGTGTTTCTGGTGCTTTTATGCCTGTTAAGTCAATTTGAGCATTCACTAAGGAGTATTGAGCATCGGTGCGTAGAAACGGGGCGGCATATTCACCATATAGATAGGCCGTTGCAGTCAGGCTCTTGAGATCGGTATTGAGACTGACACTTTCGACTTCACCAATCTGATAACCTAAATAACGAATGGCGGCTTTTGCTTTGAGCTTGGCTTCAGCGGGAAAGTTTAATGTAATGGCTTGTGCTTGAGACAAGGCTAGCTTTTTAGTGGCATATAATAGTGCAGGGTTGCTTGTTTGATTTTGTTCAAGTAATCCTAGGGCGATACTGCCCCGTAAGGCGCCTTTGAGTGGGGCTATATTGACTTCTAATCCACTTAAGCTGGCATCGAATGATATCGCGCTATTTTGCCAAAAGACGGTTCGGTTATTAATTAAGCTTTTAAATTGTCTTTGAATGTTCAGCTTGACGGTAAAAGACTGCTTCTGTTCTGACCAAATGACCTGATTGACTCTGCCAATTTGCATTTTTTTGTAGTAAATAGGAGAGCCCGTCGATAAGCCCGCACCATCTTGGCTTTGAAGCGATAATTTAAGGGTGTTTTTTTGCGCAAAAAAATCTTCGGCAACGGCAGTGGAAGCAAATAAGGATAAATTAGCATTATTCTTAACTTGTGTGCGGGTGTCGCCTTGGATCAAGCTTATCGCTCCTTTAATGAAAGTATTTAAATCGCGGGTTTTCACTTTGACTTGATCTAACGTGGCATTGATTGAGACTGCGGATTCTGAAATAAAATAACTTCTTTGAGTGATGAGTGAAGTAAATTCAGGGTAAATGGTGAGTTGATAGTCCACTTGGGTTAACTTGTCATTTAGTTTAACAGAGGTAATTTCCCCTATTTTTATTTGCTTATATCTGACTTCAGCGCCAACGGAAAGATCGGGATTAGTGCTTGAATTAAGTGTTAGGTGTAAAGTGTTTTTTTGATTTTCCGGTGCCTTATCTTGTAATTTATATTCACTGCTTGCAGGCCCCGTTCCCGCTTTAAAATTGATGACATTACCCGTAATTAAACGCTCGGGATGCTGTATGCCCGATAATGATATTTTCGCACCTGCAACCCAGAATTGGGCCGTTTGTGTAAGGAGCTCTTGATAGTCATTATCCAGTTTTGCCATCATGCTTACCCCTTTTGAGGTGAGCTCTATATGGGTGACTTGACCAATTTGTAATCCTCTAAAAACGATGTTAGTTCCTTCATTGATACCATAAGTGTTCTCAGCTTTTAAGATAAATGAAACGCCTTCTAAGGCATCATGTTTACTGGAATATAAGGTGAAGCTGTCATTGGCTACGGCAGTTTGGGCGTTGGTATTGGAATTAAAGCTGATGCCGCCCGCTAAGATTGCGGCGAGGCTTTCCACATTGATTTGCAGCTTGGATAAAGACGCATTAATATTCAGGCCGGAGACATTCCAAAATTGAGAATCTATTTTGACCAGATGAGCATATTGTTGACGAATAAAGATCGTTAATTGGATATTATCATCTTTGTTAAGTTTATAAGCGACCACTTGACCGACAGGGACTTGACGAAAATAAATAGGCGAGCCGACTTCCAGTGAGCCTAATTTAGCGGTGTTCAGTTTAAGAATGATCCCTTCGCTGCCTGCTTGCATGACAGGCGCATTGGTTTCGGCTTTGAAACTGGTTTTTAAACTCCCAGTACCCGGTAGCATGCCGATATAATTACCCGAAAAAATAGCATCTAAACCTTGTACGCCCATAATGGATGCCTTTGGTTTTACAAGCCAAAATTGAGTGTTGGCACGTAAAAAAGGCTCTGCGCGTGAGTCCATTAATACATCAACATTGACACCACTTAAGTTTTTATCAATGTTAATATCAACGACTTTTCCCATATTGAGTCCTTGATAACGGACTAAGGTTTTACCGACATCCATACCACTGGCATTCGGAAAGTGGATCCTGACGGTAATACCCGAGCCTCGAATACTTTGTATCCCTAACCATGCCGCTAAAATGAGTGCTACGGCAGGTAGCAGCCAAATGGGGGAGAAAAGCTTTTTCTTTACAATTTTAGGGTGTTCTATTTGTGTCATCGTTAGTGTCCAGTCGATCCCAAAGTAAACGAGTGTCTAATACTTTAGCGGCAGTTTGTGTTAATAATATCACCAAGGCGAAGGCGGTTGCAGCGGGGGCGGGTTGTGCATCGAGCAGTTGCCCCATATTGACCAAAGCCACCGTTAATGAAATAACGAAAAGATCCAACATGGACCAACGACCAATGGTTTCAATAATATGAAAACCTAGCATGAGTTTTTTCTTGGATAAAGGCAGGTTGAAAGTGATGGCACTCAGATAAAGGGTAAGGCCAATAATTTTTAACCAGGGGACTAATATACTCGCCGTAAAAACGATGATTGCGATAGGTAGCATCCCAGTTTGTACGAGATGAATGATCCCCGAAAAAATCGTATCGTAGCGAATATTACCTTGCTTGGTTAGCATGGTGATAGGGTAGATATTCGCTGGAATAAGTAAAATCGCGGCAGTGATCACCAAGGCCCAACTTTTTTGCAGACTCAAGGTATCCCTAACGCGTAAGGCGCTGTCGCAGCGTTGGCAGATCTCTTCCGTTAAAGAGGTGATTTGTTTACAGGTCGGACAGGCGGTTAATTGTATATCTTTCCCTTGAAGCTGGAGATCAGTGTCTTGCATCTAATAGGCTCCACATGTGTTCGAGGTCGTATTCTCTGAGTAAAAACAAAGTGGAGATAAAGAGCATAGTGAAACAAAATGTGCCCATTCCAAAGGTAATAGAAGCAAAGTCAGAAAGCTGAAATGCTGAAACGAGGAAGCTAATAACATAGATTTCTAACATAGATAATTGCGTTAATAATGTGTGTAACATCAACAATTTTTTGAGTATCTTTCGATGAAAAGATGAATGTAATCGATGTTTTACGATAATGATTTGACTCAGTATTGACAGTAATAATAAGCCTGGAGCGAATACGGCGGCTGTCATCACAGCTAACCCCACGATCCAATAACCTTGATGGCCGACCGCCAATGCCCCTTCGAAAACGGTGGTGGTTCGAATACTGCCGAGAAAATGCAATTCAAGCATCGGTAATAAGTGGGCTGGCGTGAAAAAAATGAGTGCGGTAATACATAAGGCTAACATGCCATTAAGCGAGCAGTAGGGCGTATGGTAAAGCGGAGAATGGCAACGTGGGCATAATGCTCTGACACCGGAAGGTAGTGCGCGTTTTCTTATGGCTAAGTCACAAGAGTGGCATAACACGATACTCTCATTCACGGCTTGTGATCCCATAATGTACTTAACCTGCGTTATTTTGATTGATGAAGACAAAAAAGCGAACAGAACTCTTTTTATACGGTGCTATTTTTATACGGCGTTATTTCAACGGAACTGCTTTATATGAATAATACCGCTACTCTTGATTATCGCTTTTGAGAATGATTTATACATCAGTGAGTAAGGATATTAGATTATATACCCAAAATACTGGAAAAGGCGAGTTTACCGATTGAGGTAGGAGGACTTTGAAAAGCCTTGTCGTATTTAAGGGGGTTGAAACTAAAGCGGCCAGATAACACCTGCATCTATTTGATAATGACTTGCATATTGGGTGAGATATGTCAAAATGGACACTGTATATAAAAACAGTATGGAGTAACTTATGGCCGTTATCACACAATTTGTTGTGGTTAGAGAAGGGGTAGAAAAAATGACATTTACATCAAAGAAAGATGCGGATGCCTATGACAAAATGCTGGATATCGCTGATAACCTTCAGCCGCTGTTAGCCGAAGCAGCGCTGGATATTGATGATGCTACCTGCGAAAGTCTCAGTTTTTATCTTGCTAAGCATAGAGATGAGTTTATGAAAGTACTTAAAGGCGGTTCGAGTACAAAAGAAGAACCTGTGACGGTAAAGTCTCCTGGCACTAAAAAAAGAACGATGAAAAAGGCCTCTGAAGAAGTGGCTTGAATTGCCTGATCCTCAGCTCAATAAGCTTTGGATGTTATTATGTTAGGCTTATACCCAAGCCATCCGCTACTAAGAAGACCGTCAGGTCGTTCACTTAAATCCATGTGATCACGACATTTTATACCCAAGCCAGCTGAATCCTGCATCTTCAAGTGGCTTGGAAATATACTTAAGTTTTATCATTTTCTTGGTTTATTTTAAAATAAATGCTGAATTTTCCCTCGTTAAATCTGGGGGAGCTGTTTTGTTGTATCAGGTTTGTTTGTGACTTGCGTATGGCTTCGGGATGATAAGTATTGGCTATACTGTTTTTCACGGTTAAACTAACCGTTATATTGATTATTTTGACTTATCGCTACAGTGTCTGGTGCTTATAAAGTGTTTCATTAATCGCCAGAGATAAGGTGAAATTTCGAAGAGGGTCAATCTCAATGTCACAATTAGGCATGGGGCTGTCATAGAAAAGTCACTAGGATTTCAATATAGTTGTTTGTTAGACTGCCGAGCTGGTAGAATGCATCATTATTTTTTGGCTTTGATACTAATCGCTTTAGCGTATTAGAATGGGCTAGTTAGGAAGTTGGATGAGTGTTGAAGATTATGATGTACTCGATCGTCAAGTTCAGGCGCTATTTGCTGGAGAAGACGATTTAGTGTGTGCAATGGCGAATTTTTCGGCTTTGCTGAACGAAAGTATGAGTGATATTAATTGGGTTGGTTTTTATTTGATGAAAAACGAGCAATTAGTGTTAGGTCCTTTTCAGGGGAAGGTGGCTTGTACACGTATTCCTCTCGATAAAGGTGTTTGTGGTGCTGCTGTGAGTTTACATAAAACTCAGCGAATAGATGATGTACATCAATTTAAAGGGCATATTGCCTGTGATGCAGCCAGCAATTCTGAATTGGTGATCCCGCTTTGCCGTGATGGAAGCGTTATTGGTGTGTTAGATATCGATAGTGCTTCGTTAGCAAGATTCACTAAAAACGATCAAATTGGCCTTGAAGCTGTGGTTAAAAGCTTCGAAAGTTGCTTATTTGGTTAAATGCTCGTCTATTATGGGTAATAGATGGTCGCATTCATGGCTACTGTGCTTATAATAGGCGGTTTGATAAATTACAAAACTCAAGTAGGCTATTTTACTTGTTGGAATGAATGCTTGGCGTTTATTCTTTGTAATTGCTAAGGTATGTCTGTAGGAAAAACGTTAAAAATAAAAATGATTGTCAATTTATGCTTTATTTTTACGTGGATTCAGATAAATATAAACGACACTTAAAACTTATATACGATTATATGGTTTTTTAATGTGCCCTTTTTTAAAACTGTGGAAGTAATGATGGAATCAACAGAAAAGTTGACCGACACCAACGCAATTCTTGCGTATTTGTATGAAACATTTCCTTTATGCTTTATAGCTGAAGGTGAAACTAAGCCATTAAAGATTGGATTGTTTCAGGATTTGGCTGAAAGGTTATCTGATGATTCTAAAGTCAGTAAAACTCAATTGAGAATAGCATTACGTCGCTATACCAGTAGCTGGCGTTATTTGAAATGTATTAAGGTTGGAGTCCAACGTATTGATTTAGAAGGACAAAGTTGTGGTGAATTAGATAAAGAGCATATTGAGCATGCTCAAACCACATTGAAAGCGAGTCAAGAAAAGGCCAAAGAAAAGCGATTAGCTCAAGCGGCTAAAAATGCTGAGAAAGCGCCTAAAGTCAACAAAAAACCTGTTAAGAAAACCGCGCCGAAGCGTGCTCCTGCCGCTAAAGCAAGCAAGCCTGAAAAGAAACCTGCACCTAAGATTGAACTTGTACCCGCTGTGCTTACTGAATTAAAGCAAAATCAACGTGTTAATGTTAAGCTTGGGAAGTCTCCTATCGCTGGCATTATTTTGGATATCAAAAAAGAAGATGTGAGCGTTCAGTTAGATTCAGGTGTGACGGTAAAAGTTCGAGCTGAACATATAATGCTGTAATGGCGAAATAGTAAAGGAGTAACTTGTTGATGCGAAAACTCATTCTGGCTGCAACAGTCGTCAGTATTTTTGTAGGATTTTCTGCCTGGGCCGTTAGCCCTTCAATCCCCTTCAGCGAGTTACCCGCTTTAAAGCAGGAGCCTCAGCATAAGGTTGCAAGTAAGCGAGTAACGGATTTGTTTAATCGTTCTCACTATCGTCGATTTGTTCTCGATGATGCATTTTCTGAGCAAGTTTTCGATAGCTACCTTAAACAACTTGATTACCGTCGAAATGTATTGCTGCAATCTGATATTGATGGCTTTCAAGTTTATGCGAAAAAATTTGATACTATGTTAGAAACAGGCGATTTGAAACCTGCTTATAACATGTTTCAAATCACCGAAAAGCGACGTTATGAGCGTTTTGCCTATGCGTTGTCTTTACTCGATAAAAAAATGAATTTCGATGTGGCTGGCGATAACTATCAATTTGATAGAGAAGATGCGCCTTGGCCAAAAACAGAAGCTGAGCTCAATGAGCTGTGGCGTGAACGTGTCAAATACGATGCGTTGAATTTAAAATTAGCAGGTAAAACGTGGGAAGAAATTGTCTCGGTGTTGACCAAACGCTATAACAATGCGATTAAACGTTTAAGCCAAACAAACAGCGAAGATGTGTTTCAAGCCGTGATGAACGCCTTTGCTCGAACCGTAGAGCCCCATACCAGTTATCTTTCTCCTCGTAATGCTGAGCGTTTCCAAATGGAAATGAACTTAAGCCTTGAAGGGATTGGAGCGGTTCTGCAAATGGATAATGATTATACCGTTATTAAGAGTTTAGTGGCCGGTGGCCCTGCGGCCAGTAGCGATAAACTCGCCCCTGAAGATAAAATTGTGGGTGTGGCGCAAGACGGCAAAGAAATGGTTGATGTGATCGGCTGGCGTCTTGATGATGTGGTTGAGCTGATTAAAGGGCCTAAAGGCAGTAAAGTGACTTTAGAGATTTCACCCAAAAAAGGTGGCTCATCTGCTAAGACATTCAATGTTACCATTACTCGCGATAAAATTCGTTTAGAAGATCGTGCCGCAAGTTCTAAAGTAATTGAACCTGAAGAAGGGGTCTACGCTGGACGTAAAGTGGGCGTGATTAAAATTCCAGGTTTTTACATGGGATTGTCAAAAGACGTATCAAAAGAGTTGGCTTCGTTAAAAGAAAGCAAAGTAGATGGCATTATCATCGATTTGCGTGGTAATGGGGGCGGGGCGTTAACTGAAGCATCACTTTTAACGGGCCTGTTTATTGATCAAGGCCCCGTTGTTCAAATTCGAGATGCGAATGGTCGTGTAACACAAAACCGTGATAATGACGGTAAAACTGCTTACGCTGGTCCGTTAACTGTGATGGTGGATCGTTACAGTGCATCAGCATCAGAGATTTTTGCCGCGGCGTTGCAAGATTACGACAGAGCCTTAATTGTGGGCGAGTCAACCTACGGTAAAGGAACGGTACAGCAACATAAAAGCTTAGGGCGTATTTATGATTTATATGATAAGCCGCTGGGTCATGTTCAATACACCATTGCTAAGTTTTATCGTATTAACGGTGGCAGTACTCAATTGAAAGGGGTCACGCCTGATATTAAATTCCCCAGTGCATTAGAGCCGGGTGAATACGGTGAAGCTGAGTCTAAAAATGCGCTGCCTTGGGATAAGGTTCCCGTGGCTAAGTACAAAACGGTTGATGATATTAATCCTGGAATAATTGCTCAGCTTGATCAAAATTATGAACAACGCATTAAGACCGATGTTGAATTTGGCTATATTAATAGCGATATTACTGAATTTAAGAAACATCATGATGAAAAAAGCGTTTCTTTAGTTGAAAGTGAACGTTTAGCTGAACGTGAAACCAACGATAAGAAGCAACTCGATCGCGTTAATGAACGCCGCGTTAAAGCGGGCCTTGCGAAAGTGAAGTCGCTTGATGATGTTGACGATAAAGTGGAGCCTGTGGATGCGTTTCTTAACGAAACGGTTTACATTACATTGGATTTAGCGACAGCGGAAAAGTAAGCTAAAGCGCAGTAATTACCGTTGATTTTAAATAAAAAACGCGCCTATGGCGCGTTTTTTTTATGTATATCGTAATAAAACAGATTAAATTAATAAAAAGGGAAAGCTGAGTATGTCTCAATTGGAAGCTAAATACTTAAAAGATTATCAGGCCCCATTATTTACCATTAGTCATTTAGATTTAGTGGTCAATTTAGCTGGGGCTGACACGCAAGTGACTGCAACGAGTCAAGTCTTAAGGCAAGGTCAACATCAACAGGCATTAGTGTTAGATGGAGACGATATTAATCTCAAGTCCGTTAAAGTGAATGGTGAGGAAGTCGATTATCAAACGATTGATGGCCAACTCTCTGTGGATAGCACACTTGATGCGTTCGAATTAGAAGTGGTGACTCAGCTGGATCCTGAGGCTAATTTAAGTTTAGAAGGGCTTTACATGTCAGATGGGGCTTATTGTACCCAATGTGAAGCCGAAGGCTTTAGACGTGTCACTTATTTTCTTGATAGACCCGATGTGTTAGCCATTTATACCGTGACCATTACAGCACCCAAGCAAGGCTTTCCTTATCTTTTAAGTAACGGTAATCTCGTTGAGCAAGGTGAGGTAGATGCCTTGCATCATTATGTGAAATGGCACGATCCTTTTCCTAAGCCTGCTTATTTATTTGCGCTTGTTGCAGGGGATTTTGATCTTTTAGAAGATAAATATCAAACCATGAGTGGTCGTCAGGTTAAATTACAAGTGTTTGTTGATAAAGGTAATCGTCATAAAGCGCAGCATGCTATTGCCTCATTGAAAAAGTCGATGGCTTGGGATGAGTCTCGATTTAATCTCGAGTACGATCTTGATATCTATATGATCGTTGCTGTTGATTTTTTCAATATGGGGGCAATGGAGAACAAAGGCCTTAATGTGTTTAATACTAAATATGTATTAGCCGATAAGCGCACGGCAACCGATGATGATTATCATGGTATTGAATCGGTTGTAGGTCATGAATATTTTCATAACTGGACGGGCAATAGGGTGACTTGCCGAGATTGGTTTCAGCTCAGTTTAAAAGAAGGCTTAACCGTTTTTCGTGACCAAGAGTTCAGTTCCGATCTTGGTTCGCGTGCGGTTAACCGTATTCATGCGATTCGGGTGATGAAAAATCAGCAGTTTGCTGAAGATGCCGGTCCAATGGCCCATCCTATTCGCCCCGCTTCGGTAATCGAAATGAATAATTTCTATACGGTGACCGTTTATAATAAAGGGGCGGAGGTGATCCGCATGATCCACACTTTACTGGGAGAGAGCCGTTTTCAAGCGGGGATGGCGTTGTATATTGAGCGTCATGACGGTCAAGCGGTCACATGTGATGATTTTGTTGGTGCCATGGAGTCTGCATCCCATGTTGATTTAAGCCAATTTAGACGTTGGTACCGTCAAGCGGGCACGCCAGTGGTGACAGTGACAGAAGACTATGATCCAGCGACAGGGTGTTATCAGTTAACGCTTGCTCAAATGACGCCACAAACGCCAGATAAGCTCGATAAACGGCCCTTACACATTCCGTTTGACATTGAGCTGTTGAGTGCTGATGGTGAGGCGATTTTATCGCAAGTGCTTGATGTGAAAGAGTCCACGCAAACGTTTATTTTTGATGGCCTTTCTCATCAACCAGTGGCGTCATTACTGCAAAACTTTTCAGCACCCGTGCGGTTAAAGTTTGATTATAGTATTGAGCAACTGGTGCATATTATGGCGTTTGCGACCAGTGAAGTTGCCCGTTGGGAAGCTTCAGTGAATTTATTCAGTCATGCCATTTGGGAGAATGTGGCTCATTTACACTCAGGGACAGCCATGATGCTGGATCCTCGCATTATTGATGCGTTTAAGGGTGTTATTTTGAATGCAGCACTCGACAAGGCGTTAGTCGCAGAAATTTTAACCTTACCGAGTCTTTCTGCGTTAATTGAACAAGTTGAACAAGTTGATTTAGATAAATTAGCAGTGGCAAGAGAGTTTGCAATAGCGCAAATTGCCCAGTTTTGTGAAGATGAGCTGTTAGTGCGTTTTAGAGAGCTTGAATCGATGGATGATGCGGGAGCGCGAGCCTTTAAAAATAAATGTTTAGCGTTACTCATTCAAAGTAATGATCTGTATCAAGACATAGCGGCTGCGCAATTTAATCAAGCCGATAATATGACCAACAGCTTAGGGGCATTATTGGCGCTCAATGGTGAAGCATCTGATGTTCGTCAACGCTTAATGACAGCGTTTGAGCAAGAATGGATTGATACGCCTCTGGTGATGGATAAGTGGTTTAGTTTACAAGCTGCTTTGAATGATAAAGACTGTATTGCGCATTTAACGGTATTGCTTGAGCATCAAGCATTTAGCCTATCGAACCCCAATCGTGTTCGTTCGTTAATTGGTATGTTTGCCAGTGGTAATGTGGAACAGTTTCATCGAGTAGACGGTAAAGGCTATCAATTTATTACCGATATCTTAGTTAAGCTCAATAGTGTTAATCCACAAGTGGCTGCAAGGATCATCACGCCGCTTATTCAGTTTAAAAAGTTTGATGTTGAGCGTCAACGTTTGATGAAAGCGTCACTGCAGCAATTGCTTGATTTACCGGATCTGTCTAAAGACTTGTTTGAGAAAGTGTCTAAGGCATTAGAAATGGCGTAACGTTTACTGCATGGACCTCTAATAAGAGTGAATACTCAGGCTTTCCTTCTGTTAGGAAAGCCTTTTTTATCGTCAATTAGGCCGATAAGCAGAAATCAACGTTTGTGGTTAACGCTATTTTGGCTTAAACTTTAAATCTTAGTTGTAACAGGATGTTAAGTTTATTATGGACAATATTTTAGTTTACTCAGACAGTCTCACGTGGGGGATTATCCCGAATACTCGTAAACGCTTATCTTTTGATGAACGTTGGCCAGGTGTCATGGAAAACCTGTTGTTGGAGAAAGGTAAATCGGTGCGCGTGATTGAAAACTGTTTAAATGGCCGCCGCACTGTGTGGAACGATCCTTTTAGACCGGGCCGAGATGGTTCACAAGGCTTAGCTCAAGTGATCGAAATGCATTCGCCATTGAAGTTGGTGATCCTTATGCTTGGGATCAATGATTTTCAGTGTACTCATAACATCAGTGTTGCTTTGTCTGGTCAAGGTCTGGTGAAGCTGATTAATATTATCCGTCAGGCTCAAGTTGAACCGGGTATGCCGATCCCTGAGATCATGGTGGTGGCTCCGCCTCATTTAAAAAAAGCGCGGGGGGTGATTGCTTATAAACTGGAGGGGGCTGAGCTTCGAAGCCAAGGTTTATCCGCTGAATATGCCATTATTGCACAGGCTTATCAAACGTTATATTTTGATGCAGCGTCAGTGGTTGAGACGAGTGCCATTGATGGTATTCATTTGGATAAAGGGCAACATGCCATTTTAGGTAAGGTGTTGGCAAACCGAGTATCTGCGACTGTGTTGGCTAAATAATACATTAAAATCTGAAAATGATTATGTTAATGGGGTTATGGAGATCTCTTTATTGATCTCCAATTCAGTCGACATCGACAATACAAGCATATTGTTTACATTATCGACTTAAAAAGTAATATTGATTTTTAGTTACGTGACTTGATTATTACCTCTTTCATTTTCTTGTTCGTTTTCGTGCTCGTTGTCATGTTGGTTTTCATCTTCGTTGCCATGACCGTATTCATATTCATCTCGGTACTTCTTTTCATAGAGGTTCTCATTTTCTTCGTTTGCGAGTCGAATCGAGATGCTGTGATGATGAATAGAATGGTTTTTATTGGGTAAAAAAGACAGAATATTAGCTTCTTGGTTGTCATTGATGACTAAGGCGGAGTATGAGGAGTGGCGTTGACCGCAAATCCATAACTGAGTAACATATTTTCTTTAAATTCAAGATCCTTCTCCTTTTAAAATGTATCCATGTATTCTTGAGTCAGTTCATATTGATTTGAGCCATGTTCATTTATTCATTTTAGACTACTTCTCTTTGTTAATCGGGGGTGGGGGGGTGGCGGATTTATTTTTATCGTATTGTTAATATTCCCCGAGTTTATGTTCCAAATGAAATGGCTATGTTCTGTTGATCTGGAGGTTACTTGATGTAAAACGTAACCGTCCGAGCAAGTACATCTTCAACCGTGTTCATCGATCCCTTATGTTAACCCCTGACTATGATATCAGGAGTTAATATGACTAAGCGTTCTCATGAAGAGTGGGT
>NZ_JAKIKS010000034.1 GCF_023284005.1 Shewanella surugensis | reverse complement strand
AGGTTGCTCTCCTGTCTTTTGGTCGAGACTTGAGCCTACCTATACCGCGGTATAGGTGAAACCTATGCGAGTCACCCCGGCAGAGCCGGGGGTTTACCGTTTGTTAATTATGATGATACTTTCTTTTTTTCTTCAAATTTCGCAGGTAATAAGCCTAATTTAATCGCTTCTTTTACCGTTTTCATAATGTCTGTCTGTGCAAGATCATCGAGCACACTGATATGCTCAATCGCATAATAGACCGGTTGCATGATATCAATTCGATAGGGGGTTCTTAACACCTCGAGTAAATCAAAAGGCTTTATTTCTGGCTTAGGCCCTGTAACATAAAGTGTTTCACCTGGGGAGCTTAAAATCCCACCACCATAGATCCGTAATGTCTCAGGATCCGATTGAATTAAACCAAACTCGACTGTAAACCAATAGAGTCGAGCTAAATACACCCGTTCTTGTGGTGTAGCCGCTAAGCCTAATTGCCCATATAGATGTGAGAAATGGGCAAACGATGGATTGGTTAACAAAGGACAATGCCCAAAAATCTCATGAAATATATCAGGTTCTTGAAGATAATCGAGTTCTTGCTTGCTGCGAATAAAGGTCGCAACGGGGAAAGCCTTATTGGCTAACAGTTCAAAAAAGTTTGCAAAAGAAATCAACGCCGGAACAGCCGCAGTCTTCCAGCCTGTGGTCTCCAATAATACCTTATCAATTTCATGAAGCTGAGGAATATGATCATTTGGCAATGATATGGCGTCTAATCCCTGTAAGTATTCATCGCAGGCTCGGCCCGGTAACTTATCTAACTGACGAGTATATAACTGATGCCAAATATCATTTTCTTCTTGAGGATAGTTTATTTGCCCTGTTTGATCAGCGACACGAGCAATATATTGTGTTTTTTTATTCATCATTATCTATACACATCCAGTTGCAACTCCTTTCATAGTTAACCAAAGAGACGTCTTTGTTAACCATAAGAGGATTAATTCTTTTGACTGATCAGAATAAATCCGTAAAAATTTTGTTACACTCGTTGTCGGTACTATACTCAAGCCACCTAAAGATGCATGTTTTCAGAGTCCGTAAAAATGCGCAATTCAAGCCGCATTATTGTAGGAATGCTTATGCCTTTTAAGGTAATGCAACGCAGGCCCCCTGAGTCAGCATTTTTACTGATTCCCAACGGGCAGCATCTTCGAGTAACTAGGGGAAATAAACAGAATAAATTGAACATAAATTGATGTCTTCAGATCTATTTTTCTCTTGTGGCTGAAAAACAGTTTTGATATCGTCATTTTGCCCGTAATATACAAACTCTCTCTGCACTCTTTAACCATTAAGGAAGACAATGCAGTCTAATCGAATTCGTAAAGCCGTCATTCCCGTTGCGGGTTTAGGCACTCGTATGCTCCCCGCTACCAAAGCTATTCCTAAAGAAATGCTGCCCGTTATGGATAAGCCATTGATTCAATATGTGGTTAATGAAGCCATAGCCGCAGGAATTGATGAAATTGTATTAGTCACTCATGCAAGTAAAAATTCCATTGAAAATCATTTTGATACAAGTTTTGAGTTAGAAGCACAGCTTGAAAGTCGTGTTAAAAGACAATTACTCTCTGAAGTTAAAGCCATTTGTCCAAGCCATGTTTCAGTGATCAGTGTACGCCAATCTCAAGCTAAAGGACTCGGTCACGCTATTGCTTGTGCCTACCCCGTTGTCGGGGACAATCCATTTGCAGTACTGCTCCCCGATGTGATTATCGATAGTGCAAGTTGTCATCTACATTTAGACAATTTGGCAGATATGGTTAAACAATATCATGACACCCAAGTAGCTCAGATCATGGTAGAAGGTGTTCCAGATAACCAAGTTGACCAATACGGTATTGCCGACGTTAATGGCTACCCTTTATCTCCAGCTGAATCCTACCCCCTCACACAGTTGGTCGAAAAACCAAAAATAGCAGAAGCACCGTCTAATTTAAGCGTCGTGGGTCGTTATATTCTCCCTGCCGACATATGGCCACTATTGGCCAAAACCCCAGCTGGAACAGGCAATGAAATTCAACTCACCGACGCCATTGCAATGCTCATGAAAAAACAAACAGTCAATGCCTATTATATGCAAGGTAAAAGTCATGACTGTGGTAATAAGATGGGTTACATGCAGGCTACGGTAGAACATGCTATTCGACATAAAGAAATCGGCAATGAATTTAAAAAATACCTAATAAATCTCGTTAAGGATATGAATATATGACCATTCTAGTAACTGGTGGTGCAGGATACATAGGTAGCCATACAGTCGTTGAATTACTCAATACAGGACATGATGTTGTCATACTGGACAACTTAAGCAACGCCAGTATCACCGCCCTTGATCGAGTCGAACAGATCACTCAAAAAACCATAACGTTTTACCAAGGTGATGTACTGAATAAAGCCTTTTTACAAAAAGTGTTTACTGATCATAATATTCATGCAGTGATCCACTTTGCTGGTCTTAAAGCCGTCGGTGAATCTGTCGAACAACCCTTACGATATTATGAAAATAACGTCACTGGCACACTCAGTTTATGTGAAGTCATGAATGAATTTAATGTCAAAAAATTAGTGTTTAGCTCATCGGCCACCGTTTATGGCGATCCCGCTTCTCTTCCCATCACTGAAGATTTTCCCACATCAGCTACCAACCCCTATGGCCAATCTAAACTCATGGTCGAGCATATTTTAAGTGATTTATACCAGGCGGATAATAGTTGGAATATTGCTCGACTACGCTACTTTAATCCTGTCGGAGCCCATAGCAGTGGATTAATTGGAGAAGATCCGAACGATATACCCAATAACCTTATACCCTTTATCTCCCAAGTGGCAGTAGGAAAACGAGACACGCTTAGTGTATTTGGCAATGATTACAATACCCATGACGGAACGGGCGTACGTGATTATATTCATGTTGTCGATCTCGCCATGGGTCACCTAAAAGCACTCGATAAACTTGACACTCTACCTGGGTTATTAACGTATAATTTAGGGACAGGTCAGGGCTATAGCGTGCTCGATATGGTGCAGGCTTTTGAACAAGCATCTGATCAAAAAATTAACTATCAAATCGTTGCCAGAAGAACAGGAGACATAGCAGCTTGTTATGCCGATCCCAAAAAAGCCCTCACCGAATTAAATTGGCAAGCAACACATACATTACAAGATATGATGACGAGTAGCTGGCAATGGCAATCCAGTAATCCGAATGGTTACTCAGATTAAACCCTTTTGAAAATTGCAGTTGATTCTACGTTGAATCGACTGCACCGCTCTGTTTCACGGTATTGATACCCACACACATTCAAAATCCCGTTGCAGCTAAAATTAAAAGGCGACAAATCAAAAAGAGTTCACTTTATACACACTTTCATTTCATGCCAGAAACATTTATGTTGCTAGTGAAGCTTATTCGAGAAAATGCTTCATTTAATATTCGTCATGAATAGCTTGTTTTTAACCCGTAAAAAAACGTAAAGCCTACAATTAAAACAGTAGTCCAGTTTATTTTATCTGAAATTTAACATTGAATTCAGCTCTACAGTGAATTATTCCCGATAAGTCATTAATTAATTGACTTTACATTCTCCTTAGCCAAAAAAATGACATCTAAGTGCCAAATTTTAGTGGTTTTCTTACTTTAATTTTAACGTTAATATACAACAAACCCTGATCCTATGAAGACATACTAATGTTCAAGAAAAACAAAACAGGCGGACTCACTTTTATTGCTCAAGGCACAAAACTCACTGGTGATATTCAATTTACCGATGAATCTCTTATTTCGGGTGAATTGCAAGGCACAATCTTGTCAACAAGTAACATTAATATCGAACTCGATGGTTTTGTTGAAGGGGAATTACAATGTGTAGAGCTCAGAGTATCAGGCAGCTTTAAAGGAAAATTGAACTGTAATAAACTCAACATCACCAGTACGGGTAGAGTGGATGGTGAAGTCAATTGTCAATCAATGGAGATTTTTGAAGGCGGGCAATTTATCGGTATGCGAGTCAGAGAAAGCACCGAATTACTCTCCTCCTCATACGCAAAACCAGAGTCCGTAAAACAATTAGAAGAAAGTAACTTAGTTAGTTAATCAACATTACTGTCTCTAGCAATTCATTTTTATTGAGGCTAACGCCATTGAATATCGTTAGCCTTTTTGCAGCACATAATCAATTCACAATGCTTCAGCTCTCACTATATCAAAGTCATTTTTATACTTTTTCAATAGTCTAACAAAATCCACACCGTCTCGGTCTAAACTATCGAAAGGAATAAATAAATGGTAGCCCAAATATTTATTAAGCATTAAGCTCCTATGGCCAAACATAGCCAAAACACCTCTGTAACGTTCATCATTCACCATTAATGGGGTAAATTCGGCGCCTAAATAAGTTTCTAAGGTAGCGATATCATCATCTTGAGCGGATGCTGTCATTAATAATGGCCGTTGTTCCGTTAAAAGCCCCGTCGCCAAGCGAGGAGGAATAATATCCAGTATTTCATTGAAATATTTAACCTTTATACCAATATAAGGCAAGGAGATCCATTGTCCATTATGAATAACCTTTGGAATATCAATACGCTGAATATTGCCCCAATTAATCTTAACTTGTCCTCTACGGTGAAAATAATTCAGCCCTTGATTGTTAAGTGTTAAGGTAATATTAGGCTCCAACTGTTTAGCCACTCCCAATAACGTTAAAATGGCGCCAATAGAAAAAAACAACAAGCCGATAGCAAAATTACCTATATTCCACAAAAATAAACTTATCCCGAGCGTTAACGCTATAGTGCCAAAAATGGTTAAAGTGATGCCATTACGCTTAGAAAGCGGATGAATATTCATATCTGTATAACCTAAGCTTATTCCTTCATTTTTAGCCACATTATACGCAATTAATGTGATGATTGAATAAAACCTTTTATTAACCCCCTAAAAACGCTCTTCTAATCTATCAATCAGCCAAGACCATAGAGCAACCCCTTAAAAAGGATAAAAAAGTGTTACTCATTACACTCTAAAGTCAGTTTAATAAAAAATAACTTTATCAAACTGTAACGTTTTAACTTAACAATCAGCAACCCAATCAAAAACATCCTGCGTTTTGCCATCTACAAGTTAATGTAATTAATAGTAAATTTATTAAAACACCATTAAAAGGCCAAAAAACAAACAGTGCAGTATACAAAAGTCGTATTTGAATCACATTTTTATCTTTTTTATAAAATACATTTCTCCTATATACTACTTTCCAATAAAAAAACACCTAACATACTGTCAGCATTAACGATTGAGACAACAATGAAATTTAAATTATTATCAGGGATCCTACTTTTAAGTATCAATTCAGTACAAGCAGCATGGTGGGTAGAGCCAGATGATCTGGCCCTAAGAGCAGATATTCAACTCTTGGCCGATACAGGGATTATTTTACAACCCGTTACAACTTATCCTCTTATGTGGGCAGGCTTAAAGCAAGATATGGATAAAGCCAATCTAGACCAATTATCCCCACAACAAAATTCCGCTTTTGAACGCGTTACTGAAGCCTATCAAAAAGACAATCAAGCCTTTGACACTAGCTTTGAAATTGCTGCTGCCTCGGATACGACCCGTTTTATCGGATTTGGTCAAGATTATCGCGATAAGGGCCAGATCACAGTCAATGCCGATGTCACTAAAGATTGGTTTAGCGGTAGACTCTCAGCCAGCTATCACGTTGACCCTATTGACGGAAACAGTGCCCGCCTAGATAATAGTTTTGCCGCTGTCATGTTAGGAAATTGGATTTTCAGTGCTGGTGTACAGCAAATGTATTGGGGACCTGGTTGGGATACTGGCCTCATTCAAACAACCAACGCTCGCCCGATGCCCGGTATTAGCTTAACTCGAAATAACAGTGAAGCCTTTGAAACTCCATGGCTCAATTGGATTGGCCCTTGGACCTATACGGCAAGTTTTAGCCAAATGGAAAGTGATCGTTATATCTCCGATACAAAACTATGGCGAACTCGCGCCACCATCAGACCGATTTCTAAAATAGAAGTCGGCTTCTCTTGGGCGATGCAATGGGGCGGAGAAGGCTACGGTAACAGTTTCAGTGATTGGTGGGACGGCTTATCAAACGGCGGTCAATCAGAAAATGAATTGGACAACGGTCAAGAGAATATGCTGGCCGGATATGATTTTCGTTGGTCAGATACGGCCTTTGGGATCCCTTATGGTCTTTACTATGAGCGTATACATGAAGACTTCCATACTGAAAAAGTGAAGCTCATCAATGCATCCAATATGGGGGGCATTGATTTTGTCGTTCAAACACTCAATACACGTATTTTCCTTGAATACACAAATACAAAAGCCTCCTGTGGAGTCGACTCAAACGTTTATAACTGTATGTATGAGCATGGTTTTTATCAAGATGGCTACCGCTATTACGACCGAAGTATTGGTAGTACTTATGATAATGACTCTGAAACCTTAGTATTGGGGGCTATCACTCAGTTGGGTAACAACCAAAATATCACCAATAAATTACGTTGGCTAAAGTTGAACGTTGACGGCGTTGACACAGCTAGCGCTGACGGTGGTAGTAAAGTTTCTCCGGAGCAGTACGAACGTATGTATCAATTCGATACCAGTTACCATAGACTCCTCTACAAGGGCACCTTAAAAGTTGGTGGCACTATCGGTTATAGCGAATATGTCACCACAGGTGGCACAGATTGGGACACAACTCTCTATGCAGGGTGGGGACGTAGCTTCTAATTAAGACTCATTATGGTAACTTAGTATTTGAAACCGCGTTTGAAAGCCAAACGCGGTTTCAAGTGTAAACCCTGACTAAAATCCATAAAAACCATAAAAACCAAGACAAGACTCTCGATCATAGTGATGGATTACAGGGCTTATTTTCAAATTCTTCCCAAGCTTGTTTTTTACGATAAATCGTCGATGCACTGATTTCTAACAATGTTGCCGCTTTTGGCACATTACCACCACATACCGCAATCGCTTCTTCAATGGTCTGTTTTTCTGATAGCCATAACGGCATAATATCCTTTTCATCCTGTAATTTTCTCGGCACATTATCTGATGAAAATAAACTAATATTTGAGTCGTTATGGTTTTTTTTTGAATCTTGATTAAGAGGTTTTATATTATTCCCAGCAATCTCTTGTCTCATTTGCATAAGTTCTGCCGGAAGCATATCAACATCAATCAGATCACTTTTATTCAATACTATCATTTGCCTAATAACATTTTGTAATTGCCTCACATTCCCCGGCCAAGAATAATGCTCAAAGATGTTTTCTACCTCAGGGCTAAATCCAGTAAAAGATTTATCTTCTTCTTTATTATATTCTTGAAGGAATTTATTAGATAAGAGGTCGATATCTCTGCCTCTATCTCGTAATGGAGGTAAATCAATAGGAATGACATGCAATCGATAGAAAAGATCTTCTCGAAAACGACCCGCCTTAACTTCTTCCCAGATAATTCTATTCGTTGCGCTCACAAAACGCACATCCACGACCTCTTCCTTTACTCCTCCCACCCTCTGAAAGCTGCCCGTTTGAATAAAACGTAATAATTTACTTTGTAACGCTAAATCCATTTCACAAATTTCATCCAGGAAAAGCGTCCCTTTATGAGATCGAGTCGCCGCCCCCTCACGGTTAGACACCGCTCCCGTGAAAGCTCCTTTGGTATGGCCAAAAATTTCACTTTCAATTAAATCCTTAGGTATGGAAGCACAATTAAGCGCCACAAAAGCTTCACTCTGACGATTTCCAACCTGATGAATAGCTTCAGCACAGACTTCTTTTCCGGTCCCACTTTCTCCCATAATAAACACCGAAGCTTTACTATTGGCCACATTCCCTATTATTCGATAAACCGCTTGCATCGCTATAGAATCACCTATAAATCCCATATAATGATCCTTTGACAAACTGTTTTCATATTTTGATACTAAATTAGCTAACTGCCTCTGTTTCAGAGCATTTCTTACAATAAATGATAACCGCTTTGCATCAAATGGCTTGATTAAAAAATCAAATGCACCCGCTTTCATTGCATCCACAGCAAGATCGACCGTAGCATGGGCTGTGATCATAATAACCGTGATATCAGGATAATACTCTCGGACATACGCTAGAATATCCATTCCAGACATATCGGGTAATTGAATATCCAAAACTAAAATATCGGGTTGCCATTGCTTTAATTCATTTAATGCATCGCTGCCATAATTCACATGAGTTACACTCGCCTTTTCAGCCCTCAAATATTCAGTATATAGCGCACCTAAAGACATACTGTCTTCAATAATGAGCGCACTAAAAACGCCTTTAGCATTCATATGCATACCTAACCAATTAAATAATCATCACTTTGACATCATGAAACGTTGTTTTAAGCTCTCCTTAGAGAGTTGCCCAAACTTTTCAACTTTAAGTATATTTTCAATAACAAATGCTAAATCTTCACTTTTTGCAGCATTTTCTAGCTGTTTAACCGCTTCAAATAAAGCAGAAGCCCCAAAGCTCCCTGCACAACTTTTTAATGTATGAGCCTGAATTTCTATTTCCTTAAAATCTATATTTCGATGTTTTGAACCATCACTCTTGTCATAACCTTCACTTTCTTTGTTAATCCATAAATATATTTCATTTAAAATAGCTAGTCGTTCTTTAAGCTCGGTTAAAAAAACCTGTAACATCCTAGCCATCGATTCCTCGCCCACCAGATCAACCAATTCAGATAGAATTTTTTCATCTAAAAGAGAATCTTCATTGGCTAATATTTGTGCCGTCATGCGTTTTGAAGAGATCATTTTTCATATACTTTTGTCAATCGATACTATTAAGTCTAGCTGTTTTTGATTATTCCAATGCGATACTGAATAAAACAGTTCACTCAATCTAAGTAAATCCATCATATCAGTACTTGTTCCATCATTAGACTAACCATCACCATGGCTAAAAAATCATTATTTCCCTACACTTTAAAGTAAAGTGAGTATAATAAAAGTAACATCACATTCATTAGCAACAACTAAGCTATTTATCAAATAGTCAGTAATTAGTCGTCATCCGTGGCAACAATATGAGTATAGGCATCTCTTTATGTGTGGAATATTTGTTAGCAATGATCCTAACATTACCAATAATCAATTAGATATTATTGAAAAAACACTACGTTTTCGAGGACCAGACTGCTCCTCAGGTCTCATTCAATTTCATCAATGGCACGCTTACCATTCAAGGTTATCAATTATTGATATCAATAGTGGTATTAATCAGCCCGTATTGGATAATCATGGCGGCATGCTCATCTTTAACGGCGAGATATTAAATTATCGAGAGCTAGGTAAAAAACATTTCAATGCTAAATACGTCAGTGACACACTCTTATTAAGCGATTTAATTGCCAATTATAAATTTAATATTAATGAATTAGATGGTTTTTTTGCTTTCGTTTATATTGATCCTCAAGGAATAATGACTCACTGTGCTAGAGATAAATTTGGTGTAAAACCCTTATTTATCTACAAAAATAGTGACTACATCACCATCTCTTCAGAACCTAATACACTCAAACAATTATTTAAACTCGAAATCAACACCGCTGCAATTGAAGAATATAAAGCGGTGAGAGCACCTCTATTTTGTGGTTCCTACTTCAAAGGTGTTTCGACTCTTGCTCCTGGCGCTTGCTTTATCAATGGCCAATATTTTGATCCCATCGATTACCTCAATGGCGAATATAGAGAAGTGACTGAGTATGAGCTTAAAACCGCTATTTTAGCGGGCATTGAGTCAAGAATGGTCTCTGACGCAAAAATAGGCTTATTACTCAGTCGTGGGGTAGATAGCCACTTATTAAAAGAATTAGGCAATTTTAATCAATACTATAGCATTGGTTTTACTGGCGATGAGGATATCGAATACCTTAAATCCGAACATATTCAAAACTTGACCATTAATGAGTGTGAAAATCATGAATATAGAGATGAGTTTCATCGCTTATTAACCTTACGTGGTGAGCCCATGTCGGTTCCCAATGAAGTTTTACTGTCAAAAATAGCCCGCCGCGCGAAACAAGATGGTATGAAAGTGTTACTTTCAGGAGAAGGAGCCGATGAATTTTTTGGCGGTTATGATAGGATTTATCAATGGGCACATCATTCCCCATCATTCGATATCGACCAATTTATTGAGTTATACTGCTACACTAAACCAAATAAAAACAGTTTATTGTACCATAATTTAGTCGAGCTATTTGAACATCGTCATTTTCCAAATACCTTTGAAGCCGTTAGATGGTTCTTTATACGTTATCACCTGCCTATACTATTCCGTCGATTAGACTTCTCACTAATGGCAGCGGGTATTGAAGGTCGAGAGCCTCTAGCAAACATTCACACTTTCCACTTAGCCACAAAAATATCACCAACTGTATTAATGGGAAAACACTTAGGAAAAATGCCTTTACGTAATCTTATCGCGCCCATGAAAGGTAATGAATTTGCCTTCGAAAATAAAATTGGTTTTCCTGTCGATTTAACCGCTATTTTTAAACAAACACACCATAAACATTCTTATCAGATTTGGTTTGAAGAAAACCTAAAGGTATTAAAATGATCATTGGATATACTAGTGGGGTATATGATTTATTTCATGTGGGTCATGTTAATTTATTAAGAAATGCCAAAGCAATATGCGATAAATTAATCGTCGGGGTAACGATTGATGAATTGGTCATGTACAAAGGAAAAACGTCGGTTATTCCTTACCATGAACGTATTGAGGTGGTACGTTCTTGTAAGTATGTCGATGTTGCTATCCCTCAAAAAAATATGGATAAAGTCGCAGCAGCAAAGAAAAATCATGCACGCTATTTATTTGTTGGCGATGACTGGTATGACACCCCTAAATGGAAAGAGTATGAAACGCAATTATCCTCTGTCGACTGTATCGTCATTTATTTCCCTTATACTCAAGGCACCTCAAGTACATTAATCAATAAGACATTAGCAGACTTAAGAACAGATAAGTAAAGATAATAAAATTTCATTCTAGAATAGAAGCAAGCCAGTTGATAGTATCCACTCGCGTACCGAAAAACTCGGCTCCTTCTAAAGTGTGATGCCCATAATCATAAAAAAACTTTTGATAATTACCATTCATAGCATAGCAAAGAGAACGACCTTTATCACAAACATAATCCATTCGATCCAAAACGACTAATTGAGGATGTTGAAGCTGTAATTGAGCGAGTAAAGCATCAGATTTCTTATGTAATTGCTTTCTATCTCTATGAGTAAATTGTTCAAAGTGCTTTTCATTGATCTTCATGATATCTTTAGCCGTAATGTTGTCTTCTCCAATATGATCTAATAATAAATTAAACAAAAAATCAGCATAAGTACGTCTTCCAAACTCCTCAAACTCATAAATATTTTTCACAAAAATGATTTTTTTTCCATCTAAAATGGCTCTATCGATTAATGCATTAAATACTTTAAGATCTGCTGGTTTATATTGAGAAACATACATTAGCATATCGGATGATTGGTAATTAGGCGAAAGGTAGAAGGCCTGACGAATATCAGCAAGCTCGGTCCCAAAACGAGCAATTTGAAAACGACTTATTGCAGTAGTACTACTCATCAGTACATTAAAAATATCTTTTGAATGAGAGTTACCCACCAATAATAAACGCCGCCTAGGATCATCTAGATCAAACCACGGTGTATGATCAAATTGATTATTTGTCACATCGTATCCTTGATCATTAGTCCGTGCTTTTAACCAATCCCAAGATTGCAGTTGCGATGCCCTATTTTCCGCTTTATATCCTTTAACCATTAAATTGTCCTCGGACGAAAAACGGCCATCGACACTAAAGACAACACCTGCAGTGATAAAAGAACAGCTCATGACAATAGCGGAGGTAAATATGACTTTCTGATTAAAAACCTGTTTGTTTCTAAATGGCATTTCGACAAAGCGCCAACTTAAATAAGCCAGCATAAGAGAAATCACACACAATCCCATCATTAAACTAACTGAAGGCTCTGTAAAGCTTCTATATTTTGCAAATGCAAACAAAGGTTGATGCCACAAATAAGCGCTATAACTTATGAGCCCAATACCAACCAATACTTTTTGACTCAAAAAAGAATGAACAACGGTCCCTTTTTGTCCAAATACGATAATTAATAAGGTACCGATGGTTGGAAATAAAGTGTACAAACTGGGAAAAGGGACCGTTTCATCAAAAGCAAAAATAGCATATATGATTAAAAACACACCTATCAAGCTGAATGTATTCTTTATCTTGTTATTAAAATTTATCGTTTTATATCGATGAAAAAAGAAGGTTGCAAATACTCCCATTAATAACTCCCAACCTCGAGTGGGCAGTAAATAAAATGCCGCATTAGGTGCATTATATGCACCCCACTGCGCTGCAGCCAAACTTGCAATAAAAACAATAGCTAATAAACCTAAAATCCAACGAATACCTAAATGCCAAGTCCACATCAAAAACAAAGGAAAAAGAATATAATATTGCTCCTCAACAGCTAAACTCCAAGTATGTAGTAAAGGTTTAAGCTCTGCTGCTGTGTCGAAATAATCACTTTCGAGCCAAAATAGAATATTAGATGAAAAAGTCGATACAGCGACGATACTCTGTGCAAAATCTTGTAAATCCAATGGCATAAACCACATCCATGCAAAAGGAATACAAATCAATATGACGAAAAATAAAGCCGGTAAAATACGTCTTGCCCTACGCTCATAAAAAGTAATCAGACTGAAGCGATCTTCATCAAGCTCAGCAATAATAATGCTGGTAATTAAATAACCACTGATCACAAAGAAAACATCAACGCCAACAAAGCCGCCACTGAATATGTGAAATCCAGCGTGAAAAAGTATCACTGGAATAACAGCAACTGCCCGTAACCCATCTATTTCAGGACGATAATGCAATATACACCTACTCTAACTATATGAATGTTTGATTTACCAATCGCTTTTCTAGATATATCCACATCACTCGATTCTTCAACTCACTTATGTATAGCTTGTTATCAGTATATGAAACATTTTATCGCTTCGCGAATGCATTAAATAACACTGAAAATGGTTAAAAATAGGACTTAAAAGACAAACAATAAAAATAATTGCTATTGTTAAATAAGGTCAAATAGTTAACGGTAATAAAATGAGTTTACTCGAGGTTGTTCCGGCCTTTAAGCATATTTCTATTCTAATCGCCGAAGATTCTATGAGTCAGCGCTACATTCTCAATGAGTTACTGACATCAATGGGGCTGAATATTACCAGTAGTACTAATGGTAACGAGGCCTTCTCAAAATTCAACTCATCACCTACCGATATTGTCATTACCGATTGGAATATGCCGGGTATGTGTGGACCAGATTTATGTAAGAAATTGAAACAACATACTGATACTCCTTATATTATAATGCTAACTAGTAATATTGAAGATGAGCATAAAGTAACGGGAATAGAATCTGGCGCTGATGATTATATTGTCAAACCTTACCGAGCGAACATCTTAAAGGTTAGAATACTGGCTGCGGTTAGACTCATTAAAATGCAACGGCAGTTAAGACAAAAAAATGAACAGCTACAACAAATGCTAGAAAAAGAGCACGCCTACCTTAAACAAATCCAACAAGACTTAGACAGTGCAGCACGCCTCCAGCAAGCTCTATTGCCACACTCTCCTCACCTCAATGATGACTGGGAAATAGCCACTAAATTCCAGCCAGCAAGCGATCTAGCAGGTGATATTTTTCAATGTATGAATATTGATGATACTCATATCGGCTTTTATCTTCTTGATGTAACAGGCCATGGTGTTGCGGCCTCAATGCAAAGTTTCACTTTGGCCCAGAGGTTAGCCAGTGACCGATGTCCTTGGGGAAAACTTGATCCTTCTCTGATAGTCAATGAGCTCAATCAGGAATTCGAAGATCCCGAATCTATGGGAAGATTTGCAACCTTAATTTTAGGAATATTAAATACTAAAACCAGCCAAGTCAAAATAACCAATGCAGGCCATCCCGATGCCATCATAATTGATGATCAAAACACACAGTTTATGGGGGCAAAAAGCCAACTTCCTATTGGAATAAGTAAAGAGAATAAATATCAATCCCAAGATTTTATTTTAGATCAAAAACAAAAATTATTGGTCTACTCAGATGGCCTCTATGAATGTGTTCATCCGACTTTCGGCATGTTTGGACAAGAACGTTTATGTCAACTCTGCCGCTCAGCAAATGCTTTATCTGCCAACCTCCTGCTTAACCATATCAATCATGCTGTCACTCTCTGGCAAGGGAATTCTTTACAAGATGACATTTCAATGATGATACTTTCCCCAAAGAATCACAACCGCAATAGGAAAGATTATGTTTAACCTTCAAATTAATTTAAATAAATCCAACATCGATCAAATTCAAGTCTGTAAAGATGTCGATGACTTTTTAACATTACACGTCACCGAAAAACAAAAATTTAGAACAGTCACCTGCATTATGGAAGTGTTAGCTAATCTGATTGAACATACTGATGAAAGCCTTAATAAAGTCATTATCATTGTGCATTGTGACAGTCATGAAATCGTCATTGATATACTGGATGATGCCAACTTTACTTTGCTCAAAGCGCCCGAAGAATGCCCTGAAGCAGATGAACTATCGGGCAGAGGGTTGTGGATCCTAGAGCAATGGATGGATGAAGTCAATTTTCAACCGACAATATCGGGCACACACCTAAGATTGTCACTAAAAAGATAATAAACTGGCTAATAAATTAAATGCAAATGACTCTCTTAAAAATAAATACCTCATTATGATAAATACTAACTATATTTAAGTATTAGAAACACCTTGAATGTCATCAGCTTATTGGCACTCATCAAAAATAAATAATAAAAGTCACTATCTTTATTATTAATAACCATTTTAATCCTAAGATAGTTAAGCAGGTATGACTCTAGCGTAAGGAAGGCTCATGAAATTCACCCCATTAAAACAAGCTAATGCTTGCATTATCACCCTACCAAAAGAAATGCTGATGACCGAAACCCCCACATTAAGAGCGGCTATTCTCAAACAAATAAACTCTGGAATAACAAGGTTAATAATGGATTTACATCAAGTTGAATTTATTGATTCAAGTGGACTATCGGTACTCATTTCAGCAATGAAAAAAGCCCATCAAGAAGGCGGCGAAGTGGTTTTGCTCTCCCCTTCTGATGGTGTTAGAGCATTGATAGAGCTCACACGATTACACCAAATTTTTCACATTTATGAGAGCCAGTCGGCTGCCATTGATTATATTTGTGGTCCACTATCAGCCATTAAAGATCAATGAAAAATAGAAAATGAGTGTAATTGCTGTTAATCGAAAGACTAAAACAAATAAGATAACTCGCATTCGCTTTATCGTTATCTTGCTATTCATGCTTACGTCATGCGTCACCCCATTAACGCCTGAAATGAGTGAGATCTGTGATCCTAACTTGCAAAATGAAGACATTAATATGTTTCAATGTCATTACTACGCTGATGATATGCTCTATTTAAGAAATGCGCATTTGCAATCAACACCGAACCAATTAACTTATCGGCATGATCAGCAACGTAACTTAGCCACCAGTCACCAGCCACCTCTCCCGCAACAGCATATTTTATCGACTGGCGATCGACTCAATATCAGAATTCTTAATGGTGAAGAGTTTGCCAGTAAAGTCGAAGTCGATACCAGTGGTTATATTTTTTTACCTTATTTAGAGCCTATCTATGCTTATGGTAAAAGCATAAAACAGTTAAAAAAAGACATAAAAAATATTTTAATTGATGAACAACTAATTCATGCTAATAATATCAGGATCAGTATTAACCCCCTTCTTTGGGCCCCCATAGAAGTTACTGTTTCAGGGGCTGTATTTGAACCTGGCCAACATCAAATAAACAATCGTTCGGAGTTAGATGTGATTGATGATGCCAGTGTCCATACTGGCGATCATGCCTCCAGACGCAGTATCGCTCAAGCATTAAAATCATCAGGAGGGATCAGCCCCCATGCCGATATAAGTACTGTTACCGTCACCCGTGGCCTCCATACTTACTACTTTGATCTATCAGGTGTGATAACCGGTGCCCCGGTGCCTTATTTCCCCTTAATAAAACATGATCATGTGCATGTACCAGAACGTTATTATTTCGATGAAGATCTTGTCAGGCCTTCTCAAATCACCGTCCCCGGCATAAGAGTCTTTATCTCTAACCTTACGGTTCCCGCCACAAGTAACTCTCAATCAGCATTAGACACCCAAGCAACTCGCTTTCCCTACGGAGTACGTTTATTAGCTGCCGCCATTGCAGGTAACTGCGTCGGGGGAGCACAATCAACTAACGCCTCAAGACACGTTATATTAACCACTAGAAATCCATTAACCCAAGAAATAGATGTGATAGAGCGAGCCGTTGATACCCTCATTACTCATGCTTGGGTACCTGGCATGAATCCCGTATTATTACCCAGTGATGGGATTGCTTGTTATGACTCTCGAGTAACCAACTTTAGAGAGATTGTACGCACCCTCACCGAAATCATTATCCCTGCCACATTAGTGGAATGGATAGGAACAGAAGCCAAATGATGCATAAAAAAATGCATAAAAAAATGCAACATAAATCTCGCACTTTTCTTTGGCTAAAAAATGCAATTGTTAACGGCAGTAACATGTCGAGAAAGCAGCGACGACGGGTTTATATTCAAACGGCAAGTGCTGCTTTATTTTTTGTCTGGATAATCGTGATTACTGTCATCGCATTCACTCCCACAGCTTATGTCAGTAAATGGACGCTCATTTTACCCGGCGCCGGTGCTGGCGCTATCGTCAGTATTGAAAGTATTGGTCAAGCTAACAGTTCCTCAAATTCTCCTTATGCAAGCTCAGCAATTGATCCAAGAGAAAATTATAAGGCCATCGCCTCCAGTAATACCCTCCTCATCGCAGCAGCCAAATTATTGAATGTGCCACCAGCAGAGGTAGGAAAACCCAAATTAAAGCTTCCCAGCCAAACAGGCATAATCGAATTTAGCATCAAGGCCAAAATAGCCAAAGCAGCACAAGACAAAGCTTGGGCACACTATAATAGCTTACAAAAATTGCTCAATTTACTCAGAGAAGATGAAATCAAACAACGAGAAAATAGTATTAGAATCGGTATGGAAGGCTTTGTCAATAAAGTCGGTGAGAGTCATGACAGAATTTTAAATTTTCAAACAGAAACAGGCATGGTGTCCGCCGAACAATTTACAGAATTAGCATTAACAGTAGAAAAATTACGTCATGCCCGAGCGAATATGGAAGCAAAACTCTATGGCCTAGATGCCAGTATCAAAACACTAGAACAGCACTTATCGTTAACTACCCTACAAGCTTCTGATTTATTAAAACTTAAAAACGATCAACTCTATCGTCAGCTGCTTATTAACTATGCCCAATCTACCGCCATATTAGCAGAACTAAATGGCCATCATGGGTATCAACATCCTAAATTGATTAATCAACGCAATAAACAAGCCGCATTATTAGGAGCCATGAAAAAGCGCAGCCAAACATTAGTCGGCTATCAAGACGAGCACTTCATGCTCATGCTATCAGCCGATAACTCTGACGGTAGAGCGATTCTCATACAAGAACTATTAACGCTCACTACAGAGGCTGAGGGGCTACGTAGTGAGCTAAGCTCACTAACACAACAAATTAAAGACTGGGATCAAAAGTTAATCGACAATAACGATGAAATCGCTAAGCTCAACGATTTAAATAGAGAATACCAAGTCGCCACTGCGGTTTTCACTTCAGCACTGGCTAAAATGGATGTCGGTAAAGCCGATATATATTCAGCCTACCCTTTAGTACAACTACTTGAACCTCCGACCCTACCTTACCAACCAGACAAGCTCTACACCTTACTTGCCATCGTCGGGGGAATAGCAGCAACGCTACTTATCTTTATTGGACTCAGCCTACTATGGATCCGCAAACCTATACTCCGGAAAATTCTGACGAACGATTAGTCTGGCATAGTATTATCTGGACCTATGCTTTTTGGGTGATCGGCGCCATGTATTTTGTTGCCCCCATCATTGGCTGGGTCCTTTTTTTGAGAATGTTAAAACGAATAATGGTTGATAAGCAGAGCTTTACTTTCAGTTTCGCGAATCAATGTTGGTGTTTAGGCATGTTAGTCATGTTACTCGCACTCGTGATCGGACATTTAGATTACCAGTTAGGCATCCCTAAACTGATAAAATCCAGCATAGGGTGGGCCAAAGGTTGGGCACTCATTGCATTATTTCCCTTAATAGGTTCGCTTAATATCAGGCCCCACATAATATACCGCGCCACCTGTATTGTCTGCAAACACACCATTATTCTCATGCCATTTTTCTTTATGGCATGGATTTTAAAATTACCCGCCACGCTATACACCTCTCCACTGCGTATTTTAGGCGGTTCGGGACCCGAATACTTCACGGTCACACTCTATGAAATTGATCCTAGTAGCGGGATACCTAGATGGCGATTATTTACTCCTTGGGCCCCCGCCCTAGGCATGGTAGCTAATTTATTTTATATTTTTGCCACCCAAGAAAAAAGTAAAGCTTATCGTTGGTGTGGCTATGTAGGCAGTCTGCTGATGATCTTAATATCGCAATCCCGACTAGCCTTAGCCTGCTACCTTATTTTGATGGCCTATTTTGGTTTAATTCGTTGGTATAAATCGCCTTACCTTTACTTTATCGCCAGTCCTTTTGTACTCATTATAGGCATATTCGGTGTGCAATTCATCGAGAAGATTGAGCAAACATTAGGGGCATTCAAAGCAGCCAGAGCAGGATCCACCCGAGTCAGAAAACACTTAGGCGATATCGCAATGCAGCGTTGGTACAATGAAGCGATAACCTGGGGCCATGGTATCGTAGAAAAAGGCCCCCACTTAGTGGAATTCATGCCCATTGGTACGCATCATACTTGGTATGGACTACTCTTTGTTAAAGGCATCATCGGTGCCATTTCCCTGACGACTCCCTTTATTGTCAGCTTTATTACATTAATATGCGCCATTGCCTATTCAACTACCATCCAAGTCGCCTTTGCCTTTCTTATTCAACTATTCTTATATACATTCGGCGAAAATTTAGAAACTTTAGCCTACCTTTATTGGCCCGGCCTGATTATTTTGGGTATTGCCCATAAAGAAATTGCAGAAAAAAACCAAGATGATAAATCAAAATCGAGGAAGTAACACATAGAATGCTTATCCATTATAAACGTCTTCACATTCAGCTTAATAAGCTAGTCAATTTGAGGTAAAGGAATGCCTAAATTTTTTAAATGGCCTATATCTTTCCAATCACGTAGTCATAACATACTTGGAAAAAGCTTATTTTGGCTAGGTTCTGCGCAGATAATGGGACGCGTTGTTAGGCTGATGTCGAGCATCATCATCGCTCGATTATTAACACCTGAAAATTTTGGTCAAATCGCCATCATTTTAACCAGTTTTGAATTAATTTGTACCCCTCTTCGGCGTCTCACAACAGCAGCTTTAATCAAACTAAGTGAAACTGACTTTATTAAGGCTTTACCAAACGCAAATAAAATTAACTGGGCATCAAGCATTACCGCTTTTTTAGTCATGAGCTTATTGAGCTTCCTACTCGCTTATTATTATCAGAGTAATCACTTCATTTTACCCATGCTGTTAATGGCAATAAGTTACTTAATTCTTCCCTTCGGCATGCTACATGTTGCGTTGAATTTACGTCAAAACCGCATGCGTATCGTCGGTAGAGCCGTGTTATGGCAAACCGTCATTGATGGGTTATTGACAACAATATTAGCGTTAATCGGACTCGGAATTTGGGCCATTATCATCCCCAAGGTCATCGTCACCTTTGTGTGGTTATGGATCCATCGATATCAAAACCCTCTTCCTTCTCAGACACCAATACACACCCCAAATTTATCTCCTGCTTTACCTGTAACACACAAAACCGAACAAAAAACAGCTTATTCTACCAAAGCCATTCTTAAATTTGGGATCCCCGTAGGACTCAGCGATATCACTCTCGCTTTTAGACAAAATGTTGATTACTTATTAGTAGGCTACTTCTTAGGGGTCGAAGCCTTAGGCATTTATTTTTTCGCATTCAATGCCAGTTTAGGGATCAGCCTAGGGATTATTCAAAGTTATGGTACCGCCCTCTATTCTCACCTCTGTCAGCCAAGTCAAGAAACACTACAACAAAAATTTCGCCTCTCACTAAAATTTATCATGATGCTAACAGTACCCATCATTGTCCTACAAACATCACTCGCACCTTGGTATCTTCCCCTCGTATACGGCGAAAAATGGCTAACGGCTGGCGCATTGCCTATCTTTATCATGCTGTGTTTAAGCGGGCTTGTCAGACCACTTGGGGAAGCGGTCAGTCAATTTTTACTTAGTAACAATCAAGCACCCTTAAACCTAAAAGCCAATATTGTATTAACCTTATTACTGGTGGTATGCATCAGCGTTGCCAGCTTATGGGGATTACAAGCCATAGCCCTAGCCAGTCTGATATGCTATTTCATTACATTACCCTCTTTCACTTATTTTCTTATTAGACAACAAGATAAAAAAATAAGCAAAATGGGAAAGGAGCTCCCAAATGATGCCTAAAATATCAGTCATTATGCCTGTTTATAACGTTGAAAAATTTGTCACTCAGGCCATAAATGCTGTGCTAACCCAAAGTTTTACAGACTTTGAACTCATCATCATCAATGATTGTTCAACCGATAATAGTCTCCAATTATGTCAAAAATTTACCGATAAACGCATTGTTATTGTCAATCATGAATGCAACAAAGGCCTTGCCGCCGCAAGAAATACGGGGATTCGTCATGCTAAAGGGAAATACCTCGCTTTTCTTGACTCTGATGATGCCTGGCACCAAGACAAACTACAGTCCCATGTGACACACCTTGACAATAATGATGATATTGGTATTAGTTTTTCTCGATCCGCTTTTATGGATTATGAGGGGCATATCCTCAATATTTATCAAATGCCACAATTAATCGATATCGATGCTGCACATTTATTATGCCGTAATCCCGTCGGTAACGGCTCCGCGCCCGTCGTCAGAAAAATCACGTTTGATGATATTGCCTTCATATCAGCCACTGAAAGCCCTGATCAATGGTGTTATTTTGATGAAAGCTTCAGACAATCAGAAGATATTGAATGTTGGCTCAGGATCGTTGCAACGACTCAGTGGCAAATAGAAGGCCTTTCAGCCCCTCTCACTTATTATCGTTTAAATCATCAGGGGTTATCATCCAATTTTAAGAAACAACTCGCTTCATGGGAAAAAATGATCGATAAAGCAAGGCTATTTGCACCTGAATTACTCAAAGATGTTGAACATAAAGCCAGAGCTTATCAACTCCGATACTTAGCCCGTCAAGCAATACGCAACGACGATGGTAAAACCGCTGTCCGTCTTGTCAATCAGGCCTTATATCTTGCCCCTTCAATTTTAAAAAACGAAACAGGCAGAACACTTGCAACTCTAATGGCGGCCTACATGCTTTACTGCCTTCCACTTTCGGTTTACAAATACTGTGAAAAATTAGGCCACTATGTGATTGGAAACCTTCAAAAGCTCAAAATAAAACGTGATGAAGCATAAAATTCACAAAATTTTTATTTATAGTAAACAGATTATATATTTTCAAAGTCATATAATCCTCCTCATATCGTCCCACTTTCTCTTTTCTTCCGTGAAAAGTAAAATTGCAAAGTGCAGTGCAAAACGCAAAAGTAAGTAACTTAAATAACGATAAAAACAGAAAACAACAGATAAACAAAAAGTTAAATATTGGCACACCCTATGCATATCATCTGTTAAACCATTGGATGAGATCCTATGCAGGAGTTAATATGGTAATAACAAATACGATCCCCAAACGAGTCATTTATGTCAGTCGTATGATTGATATCATCATGGCGATAGTCTTAATCGCATTCACCATGCCACTTTTTATTGCTCTATGGATAAAAATAACATGGCAATACGGTAAATGTATTGAGCACGTACATATTTATGGAATCAATAACAAAATTATTTCACTGTATCAATTTACTGGAAATAGTCGATTCAAGCAAATACCCCAATTACTTAACCTGTTAATCGGCGACATTAGTGTTCTGGGTGATAGAATCTATTTTAATTTCGAACCCGCGCCAAATCTCATCATAAAATCGGGTCTGATGTCGTTTTACAGTATAAATGAAATCATGGGAATAAATTTCGAAGCCAAAAATAAAACCATGGAGCAAGCTTGTAAAAGTGTGACGGCTTATTGTTGCGCCCTGATGAGATCATGCTCTATTTACCTATTATTAATGTTCATGACTAATAATCCAAAACAAGCAGTCCCAAAAATATCACTGTTTGGCATCGATTTAATTAATATCAAAATGCAAGAGTTAATAAACAGAATTATTACATTCGCTAAAGAACCAACAAAAACAGTACACCAACTCGCTTTCGTTAACGCAGATTGTTTTAACATCAGCATCCATAACCCTCATTACAGACAATGTCTACAAGAATGCCAACAGGTGTATGCTGACGGTATCGGTGTGCGCATTACCACTATGTGGAAAGGCGTTGCGTTACAAGATAATTTAAACGGCACCGACATGTTCCCTCATTTATGTGAACAGTTAGCGGCACAAAAATTACCCCTTTTCTTACTGGGAGGGACATCGGGTGTCGCCAACGATGCCGCAATAAATATGCAAAAACAATATCCTAATTTAATCATTGCAGGTACCCAAGATGGTTTTTACCACCAAGAGAACAGCGCAACACATGATGAAATAATAAATAAAATCAATCAATCTGGTGCTGCAGTATTATTAGTCGCGATGGGAGTACCGACACAAGAATTATGGATCCAAAAATTTCAGTCACAGCTTAATGTGGGTGTCGCTATTGGTGTGGGGGGACTCTTTGACTTTTATTCGGAAAGCATCAAACGTGCACCTTTATGGGTTAGACAACTAGGAATGGAGTGGGTTTATCGATTAATACAAGAACCTAAACGCATGTGGAAACGCTATATTATCGGTAATCCCCTCTTTTTAGTCAGAGCTTGGAAAGAACTATCTCTCATCCGTCATGGTCAACAGTTTATAAATAACAAAGCCCAAAGAACCTTACTAAAACAAGAACAATCCATCATTGACTTTGATTTTAACCCTAAAAAAGCTCAAGCACGTCGATTGCGTCACCAAACCGTCCAACAGTTAAATAGACTAAACAAGCGTACATTAGATATTATCGTTTCCTCTACAGCATTAATATTATTCAGCCCTGTATTCGTCATTATTGCTTTGCTTATTCGCCTCGAATCTCCCGGAAAAGTACTTTTCTCACAGCAAAGGGCGGGTAAAGACAACCAACCTTTTATTTTATGGAAGTTCCGTTCTATGTATCAAGACGCTGATGAACGATTAAAAACCTTAAACAATGAAATACAAGGCGGAGTGATCTTTAAAATGAAACAAGATCCTCGCATCACCTTCATTGGTAAAATTATTCGAAAAACATCTATTGATGAACTTCCTCAACTGTGGAATGTCCTCAAAGGAGAAATGTCCATTGTTGGTCCAAGACCAGCATTACCTTCAGAAGTTGAACGATATAACCTTAGACATAGAACTAGGCTCAGTATCAAACCAGGGATCACCTGTATTTGGCAAGTCTCTGGCCGCTCCCATATTCCCTTTGAACGACAAGTCGATCTCGATACCGATTATATCTATAAACAATCTTTACTCGCTGATTTATGGTTGATGATAAAAACCATACCAGCCGTTATATTTTCACGTGGAGCTTACTAGTCAATACGGAGATTACATTATGAAAGCCATTATTTTTGCAAACCGTCATGGTAACGAAATTGCTCCTCTTAATGAATACTATTGTCCAGCACTATTGCCTATCGGTAATAAAGCGGTTATTGACTATACATTAGAAGATTTATTCGATAGTGATATCACTGATATCAAACTTGTCATTTCAGATCATGCCAGCCAAATTGAGTCCCACGTCAAAAATGGGGCCAAATGGGGCCTCAACATCGACTACTTTCTCAGTCACTCTCAAGAATCAACACAAACTGTACTTCAAAAACTCTCTATCAATATGAATGAGCCCTTATTGTTAATACGCGGAGATATATTAAGAAGCCCATGTATTAAAAAATTTATTCATTTTAGTCAAAACGTCCCTGAAGCCTTCGTGCAAGCTAAAATGAATAATAAAAAAGCGGGACTATTATTGCTTCCTCCCGCCAAGCATTTTATCGGCCATATTAACTGGCCTTTTTCAAATAATAATGAACAAATCGAAGATAATATCTATCAAACAGCGCAAACAACAGTCACTCAAATATTACATGGTCAATGTTATATGCTAGATAGCTTTCACTCTATTATGCAAGCCAATTTGGATATCGCTAATTTACGGGTAGCCAATATAATACCAACAGGAAGAAAACACGCCACGAGTAGTCCATCTAAAAAAGAATTTTATGTCGGTGCTAAAACAGATATAAGCTTGATACACACTCAAAATTCCAATGGTATCATAGGCTCATCAACATTAATTGATAACACGACCAAACTCAAAGACAGTATTGTGATCGGCACTAACTGTCTTATAGAGCCTCAATGTCAAATAGAAAACAGTCTTATTTTCCCAAATACATATGTAGGTAAAGGTTTAAAAATAAAAGACACTATCATATGCCAAGATCTGCTTATTTCACCAAAGAATAATACTTATATCCGTATTGACGATCCCGTTTTAATTACCCTCAATACAACTCAACAACAAAATAACAAAATCCCCTACAAGACTCGATTAATCGCCTTATTGCTTTTATTGATAACAGGATCAGTATCTCCTTTATTATTCTGTTTATCGCTATTTACAGCTCAGAAAAAAACCTTTATTCGCCAATCAATCATCGATAATGAGGGTCATAAACTTCACAGCTGGAAATGGTCGCTTGATTCGCCCTTACTTTCGAGGCTCCCCCAACTCATGCATGTTATCAGTGGAAAGCTAGATCTCTTTGGTCATGATCCAAAGTCCACAATTGAAGAATTTAAAGTAAATCACCAACATAATTTAAAATATGGCTTATTTGGCCCGGTACAATTATTTGTTTCTCCTGATGCACCTGAAGAGGAAAAAGACTTAATTGAAAATACGTTTAAACAAACACAAGGAAGAAAGAAATACTTATCATTAATTTGGCGTTCTATGATTAACTCCCCACAAATTTATTAAACCGACTATATTCAAAGATAATAAGATACTAACGTTAAAAACAGGGAATTTAAAAACGATATGATTTACAGAGTATTAAAAGGAGTTGGTACAAAAATCATCTATGGGTTGGCAAACCTATCACCAAGGGATCATCAAAAAGCAATATTAGGCAGTTATAAAAACCGATTATGTGATAATACAAAATATTTATACCTCCATTGGCAACAAACACAATTTATTAGGAGCATCTGGATCAGTGGCAATAGAGAGTTAATTAACACACTCAATAAGCAAGGCATGGAAGCTTATTATCGCTGGTCATTATTAGGGATCTATCACGCTCTTACTGCAAAATTTTTTTTCTATAATAGCTATATAGGTGATATCAATCAATACTTCGCCAACGGTGCAATTAAAATAAACCTTTGGCATGGCTCACCCATGAAAAAAATTGAATTTGATATTATTAATGGTCCATTATCAAAAGTCTTCCTTCCGCAGGATAATCAATCACCACGATTTCATTCTGTATTGCACCACCAGCAATACATTAGACCGGACTTAATGCTCAGTCCCAGCCCATTAACAGACAATATTTTCAGTAGTGCTTTTCGACTATCACATCAAGCACTGTTACGTAGCGGTAACCCGAGAACCGATTTTCACGCTCGATACCCAGAACAAAAAAAATCAAAGCAAGCCATTTTCAATATGATAGATATCGCCTTTACATCCAAAAGTCAGATCATCCTTTACACACCTTCATGGCGAGATAATCACACAAATATAAATCCTTACCAACAAGCATTTCATTGGCGAACATTGTCAAAACATTTGCTTAAAACCCAATCAATCTTCCTCCTTAGGCTACACCCTAATGAAGCACATTTAGCTCAAAAATTTGAAAATCATTCGAATGTAATCGATATTTCACAGTGGGAAGATGTCTACCCTATTTTGCATAGCGTGGATTTATTAATTACTGATTATTCATCATTATTCATTGATGCACTCCAATACCAAACTCCTATTATTTTTTATCGATTCGATAAAGAAGAGTATCAAGAGCAATGTCGAAATAATTATGATTATGTTGAAGCATTATCTGAAGTGGGTCCTGAGTACCACACTTTTGATGAGCTACTCAGCGCCATAGAACAAGGAGGGGAAGAAGTCAGCCATACAGAACAAAACGCATTTATCTGTTGTGAGCCCTATAAAGAAGCTTATCAAGAAGCCTATTTGCATTTTTGGGAACCCAATAATAAAGATGCCTTTACCCACATAGAAGAATTTATCATCCGCTCCCAACCCTCTTTAATCAAAACGCCTTAAAAAGACTCAAACGCTAGATCTCAGCAATAAGCGACACACGTTTACCTGTTAAAAATTCATATGGACTCGTGAAGTTTCACGCCTTTCGAGGCCTCATATTAATCAAAAATTCAGCTGCATTATTTCATTAATCAATAATTCAGCTAAAAATCACATCGCTTATCCAATTTTAATTGATAAAATCTTAACTTGCCTGATTAAAAAAATAAGCGTGCATTTTAAATTAAAGACAGAAAAAATAACCTTAATAAATAAATAGTTAAAGCGGATAAATGGACAACTTAAGGACACGCACCTAACTGAAGTAATACTTTTCCGTTACATTGATTAATGCCTCAATAGCATCCACAGGGAGGACATTAATCCCCGCTGCGGCCTCACGGCCCCCACCTGTAGCAAACTGACTGCATACTGCCACTGCGCCTTGTTTATTATTGAGCGGAGCCCGCAAAGACACCATCACATCATCGACAGATTGCTCTGTGAGGACAAGATGTGCCTTATCGGGGGCACTGTTGGCTAAATGATTACCAAACACCCCACTGATCCGACTCGCCCACGCCTGTGCTGGCAATCGATATAAGGCTACAGACTCACTGACATACTCAGGCTTAAGCGCTAATGCCTTATCAAAATCAGCATCGAACGCCACCTTTAATTGGTAGTACAAAGACGCTTTATCATCGAATAATAAAAACGGATCAGGAAAGTGTAACAACTGCTCAAATAACGCTTTTGGGTGAAAATGTAAATCCTCAACACACGCGCCATAACCATTATAATTAATCAACGTCCCCAGATCTTTTAACTGCTGTGTTTGCTCATGACTTAATCCAGCCACACTTGCTAGTCCATCGGCGACGGTTATCAAGTTATCACCGTACGCAGCCGCAATCGCCCAAGTATGATAACGTCCAGCCAATAGTTTATCGATGATCAGCCCAGTGCAAATATTCGCATCGAGATCAATATGGGCCGCTAAATGAGTATGGCGGGGAATATGCCCACTTTGATGATGATCCGCATAAAAAACCTTCGCCCCTTTATTAAGCACTGTGTGTAAACCCTGCTGGTTTTTTTGCATCGAAATATCCAGCACAGTGACTTCATCATGGGCATTAATCACATCACACATTTGATTAAGCAGATCAATATTCCGCTTCACCCCCGTGATCAACTCACTTTGTTGAGGATAAGCCAACCTTAATTGCAGTAATGAAATAATCCCATCAGCATCGCCATTAAAAATATCGTAGTTCATAATACACTCATTACTTTAATTATTTTCTATTAGCCTTATCATTCTCCATCGCTGAGTCTCACCTTAATTTTGGCGACTGATAATCCCTTGTTCCAATAAATAGTCCACCACTAGCTGAGCGCAAGATTCAATGCTCTTACCTGCCGTTTCGACTCGGAGCTCAGGCGATACTGGCACCTCATAAGCCGAGTCTATCCCCGTAAACTGCTTAATTTCCCCATTGCGAGCTTTTTTATACAGTCCTTTTGGGTCGCGCTGCTCACACACATCAAGCGGGGTATCAATGAAGACCTCAATAAATTGCGTTGCTTGATTTAAACTACGCACCAGTTCTCTATCCGCCCTAAAAGGTGAAATAAAGGCTGTGAGCACCAGCATGCCCGCATCAACAAACAGTTTTGACACTTCACCAATTCGGCGAATATTTTCCACCCGATCACGATCAGAAAAGCTCAAATCACCATTGAGTCCATGACGTACATTATCACCATCAAGCACATAGGTATGACATGCTAACTGATGTAACAATCTATCGACCGCATTGGCCATTGTCGATTTACCCGAGCCGCTTAAGCCGGTAAACCATAACACCGCAGGTTTGTGACCATTTAAACCCATTCGCTCTTCATGACTCACGCTGGCTTGATGCCAAACCACATTGGCTGATTTTTCGTTATCAACATCTCTGTTGATATAAGGTGACTTAGACATTTCACTTCCTATCCATTTATCTTACTTATTGACTTACGTTCTCGGCCATTAAAACGGGAAAAATACTGGCACCGCACTCAGTACAATAACACCATAGGTCACACTCACCGCGGCGCCCACTTTAAAGAAATCGGTCAGTTTGTATTGACCCGCATTAAACACCATCAAATTCGTTTGGTAACCATAAGGGCTCATAAAACTGCCACTGGCTGCAAAGGCCACTGTCATCACAAAGGGCATCACATCCACCCCCAATCCCAACGCAATACTATAAGCAATGGGAAACATCAACGCGGCGGCCGCATTGTTGGTCACCAGCTCTGTCATCAACCACGTCGCGACATAAACGGCTATCAAGGCCAGATACACATCATTCTTATCCGAGCTAGCATTAATCCAATGACTCAATACCGAGACCACATCTGAATTAACTAAGGCATGAGACAATAAAATCGCCGTCGAGACCACCAGCCAAATATCAATCGGAAAGCGGCGCATGATTTCATTCACCGTGATACACCCAGTAAAAATCAGTATACCGAGTAACAATAACATTGACTGCATCATGTCGAGCAAACCTGTGGCCGCGAGCCCCACACCGAGTAAGAAGCCTCCTATCGCTAACCACGCTTTCCAACCATTCAGTCTCATTTCTGGCTCAACACCGCTGAGGACAATAAAGTTCTTACTGATGTTACGCCGACTCGGGTAATCTTCCCCCACCGCTAACACTAAAAAATCGCCGCTGCGAATAAGCACCTCTCCAAGTTTACCGGATATTTGCTCTCCATCACGGCGAATGGCGACCACAGCCGCATCAAATAAGGCGCGAAAGCCTGCCGATTTGAGGCTATTACCCACCAATACACTTTCAGGTCTCACGACCACTTCGGTTAAATTTCGATCCAGTAAACCATTCTCGTGAGCAAAAGATTCAAGTCCGGTAAATTGATCTAACTGTCTGACCTTAGCCACATCACCAGAGAAAATCAGTTTATCATTAATCTCAATGACTTCTGTTGGCGCCACAGGGCTAATCAATCGACCTTCACGCACCACTTCCACCAAGAATAACGATTCAAGATGACGTAAGCCGTTTGCTTCGACGCTGCGACCAATCAGTTCTGAACCTAATTTGACTTTAGCATCAATAAAATAGCCTTTAGAACCACTGTCTTCAACGCTGATTTCAGGCAACCAGCGACTCGCCAAACGCAATACAATGCCGCAGCCCACCACGAGTAACGCGCCCACTGCAGTAAAAGAAAAGAAGCTCAGCCCATGGCCTTCGGCTTCAATAAAAAGGCTATTAACGATTAAATTGGTTGAGGTGCCAATCAAGGTCAAGGTTCCGCCTAAAATGGCCGCATAAGATAAAGGTAATAACAGTTTACTGGCAAAATGATGTGGATTATTACGAATAGGCGATAACAAGGTGGCCACCACCGCCGTATTATTAAGCAGCGCCGAGCAAGCGGCCGTGATCCCAAATAGCCTGAACCAAGTCGATTGATAGCTACTGACGATCATTTTTGAGGCGATCACTCTGAGTAAACGCGTTTTTTCCAATGCAAATGAACACAACACCAACAGCACTAAGGTCACCAGCCCAGGATTGACCATACTCGATAATAATTGTGCTCGTGATACCAAGCCTAATGCAACTAGCGACATTAACGTCACACCAAACACCGCCGCTGGACGTTGCTGGAAAGTGACCAGTCCAACAATGGTGCCAACGAAAATACCTAAGGTTAAATAAGCATCAATAGACATAAGACCCCAGATGAATAAAACTGAATGGATTGCGACTATTTTATCGGTGCGGCTTTATTGAAAGTCTGTTTATCTAAAGCCGTTTCGATAGTGAAAGACTCGCTGATAAGGACACTTGAAAGCGCAGATAAACACACTTAAAAACGCTCAGATAAAACATACAATAAACAATCGTCATAACGCCTAAACGCCCCATAAACAAACAGGCGACCAATAAAAAATCCCGCCATCAAAATAGATAACCTAATTAAGATGAACGCTCAAATTAAGATAAGCATGGATCGCTGAGCAGACTCGGCCGCGATCCACTTTATCTATCACACTGACATCATATTAAGAGCGAGTGATATCTTTAGCATCCCAATGAGGGAAGTGTTTGCGCACTAACGCATTCATTTCTAATTCAAACTCTGAATAAGCATGCGGCGCTTTAGCACTGTTTGGTGTATTAGCTTGCACATTGGCTGAAACCGCATCACGGATCATACCCGCGCCCACCGTCACATTTGTTAAGCGATCAATAATGATAAACGCGCCCGTTGAGCGGTTATCACCATAAGCATCAAATTGCAGTGGTGCGGTGGTTTCAAAACGGCAACGACCTATTTCATTTAAGCCTAATTGCTGCGCATCCAATTTATCGAGAGTATTAACGTCCACTTTATATTGAATCGTCTCAGCAAATCCATAAACAGAATGACTGCCCGCCTTAATCAAATATTCTCTATCAAAGTGTAGCGGCTCCTCGGTCATCCACACCACATCGGCATCAAAATGCGCACTCGAATGCGGTAAGTCATGAGGCCGCACCAGCATATCGCCGCGGCTAATATCAATCTCATCTTCCAAAGTCAGCGTGACGGCCTCACCAGCTTGGGCTTTTTCTAAATCGCCATCAAAGGTGACGATCGATTTGACCTTACTGCTTTTTCCTGACGGTAAAGCGACAATCGTGTCGCCGACACGGATATCACCCGAGGCTAGCGTGCCGCAAAAACCACGAAAATCAAGATTAGGCCGATTCACATATTGCACTTGAAAACGAAACGATTGATTCGCATCATGATTAACCGACACAGTATTGAGGAGTTTCAGCAATGAAGAGCCTGGGTACCAAGGCATGTTGGCACTTTCATTGACCACATTGTCGCCTTTTAATGCTGACATCGGCACAAAGCGCACATCACAAAAATCCAAATCGTCCGCAAATTCTCGGTATTCTTTTTTAATTTGCTGATAGACACTTTGGTCATAGTCCACCGCGTCCATCTTATTGACCGCAACAACGACATGTTTAATGCCTAATAAAGAGCAAATAAAACTGTGACGACGGGTCTGTACTTGGATGCCATGACGCGCATCGATCAAAATAATGGCTAAATCACAAGTGGATGCTCCAGTCGCCATATTACGAGTGTATTGCTCATGACCCGGCGTATCGGCAATAATAAATTTACGTTGCTCAGTAGCAAAATAGCGATATGCAACATCAATGGTGATCCCTTGCTCTCGCTCAGATTGCAAACCATCCACCAGTAGAGCCAAATCAAATGACTCATCCGTGGTATTAAACCGTTTGGAATCTTTCACGATAGCGGCCATTTGATCTTCAAAAATCATTTTACTATCAAAAAGTAAACGGCCAATTAATGTAGATTTCCCATCATCGACACTGCCACAGGTTAAAATGCGCAGCATGTCTTTATTTTCATGGACTTTCAAATACGCTTCAATATCGGAAGCGATCAGTGAGGTACTATTATCAGACATCTGTTAATCCTTCGTGCTTCAATCTCGAGTCACGCATTTGTGCTCAAAACGGTAAAAATGCAAATCTTTCTTTTCCCTCACATAAAGCTCGATAAAAAGAGGGACTTAAAAAAGGGCGTAAGCCTAAAAAGGAAGTAAGCTTAGAAATAGCCTTCCATTTTCTTTTTTTCCATCGACCCCGAAGAGTCATTATCAATCACTCGGCCCTGGCGCTCAGAAGTGGTACAAAGCAACATCTCTTGAATAATTTCAGGTAAGGTTGTGGCCGTCGATTCAACCGCGCCCGTCAGCGGATAACACCCTAAGGTTCTAAAACGCACCATTTTATTTTCAACCACTTCGCCTTCTTCAAACTCCATACGCTCATCATCAACCATGATCAGCGTGCCATCACGCTCAACCACAGGACGCGGCGCCGCCAAGTAAAGCGAAGGAATTTCAATTTGCTCTAAATAGATATACTGCCAAATATCCAGCTCAGTCCAATTCGATAAAGGAAACACACGAATGCTCTCACCTTTATCCACTTTACCGTTATAGATATTCCATAACTCAGGACGCTGATTCTTAGGATCCCAACGATGCTTGCTGTCGCGGAAAGAATACACCCGCTCTTTAGCACGCGATTTTTCTTCATCACGGCGTGCACCACCAAAAGCGGCATCGAAACCATGCATGTCGAGCGCTTGCTTCAAGCCTTCCGTTTTCATGATGTCAGTATGCTTAGCACTACCATGGGTGAAAGGGCTAATGTTCATTTCTATCCCGCGCGGGTTCTTATGCACGATTAAATTAAACCCGTGTTTTTCCGCCATTTGATCACGAAAAGTGATCATTTCCTTAAATTTCCAGTTGGTGTCAACATGCATCAAAGGAAAGGGGATTTTAGCGGGATAAAAGGCTTTTCTCGCCAAGTGAAGCAGGACCGATGAATCCTTCCCCACGGAATACAGCATGACAGGATTCTCAAATTCAGCGGCCACTTCACGCATAATTTGTATTGATTCGGCTTCAAGTGCCTTCAAATGTGTCAATCTAATGGGATCCATACTATTCCTACAATAAAAATAAGCCCAAGTGCTCGCGTTAAAACAAGGCGTCACACAGAAGAGTGTATTAGCATGAGATTCATTTTAAGTGACAAACCTTAGTGACTGCCAACCTTATCTCCCTAAAACCTAGATTGAAATCTATCAACTAATAACCTTAGGTTATATATAAACAGTGTAAAGGAGATAAAAGTTATATAAATAATAAAACAATAAGCAACGATATTAACAGTCATAAATCACGCTTAGACAGGCTAAGTATTGGACTAAAAAATAAAATTACAATAATCTAACATGGTTAGAAATAAACGTCATGATCGACAGACTCACTCAATAATAAGCTAAAAGATAAGGAATCGTCTCAATGGAAGCCAAGGAAGTTACCCACACCACAATAAGAACCAAAGATGGCTTTAATTTAGCTGCCACTTTATATGCCTCCCTAACACCCGCCAAATGCATCGTTATCATCAATTCAGCCACGGGGGTAAAAAAACAATATTACACCGATTATGCTCAATTTTTATCCCAAGAAGGCATTATAGTACTGTGTTATGACTATCGTGGTATTGGTGGCAGTCAACCTAAAAAGACTGAGCAACGTAAACAAATGAGAATGCAAGACTGGGGCGAGCTGGATTTTTCCGCCTGCATTACATGGTGCCAAGAACACCACGCTCAGCTTCCCATCGTCTGCCTTGGCCATTCGGTAGGCGCGCAAATTATTGGCCTAGCAAACAATAATAACGCATTGAGCGCATGCCTTAGTCTCTCGGGTCAATCTGGCTATTGGCGTCATTGGGATAAAAAAAAGTGGCCAAAACTCTGGCTCGCTTGGTATGGTATCATCCCCATCATGTCACAAGTATTCGGTTACTTACCCCGCACGATCCTCGGCAGCGAACCTCTGCCAAAAGGCATCGCTCAGCAATGGGCTAAATGGGCAAGAAACCCAGACTATATCTGTGACGAAAACGGCATAAAATGGCGCCCTTATTTCTCTCAAGTGCATTCTCCCATGCATTTTTATGCCATTAGCGATGATGATGATTTTGCCCCACTCAAATCCGTTAAAGCCCTCGCCCAATTTTATCGCAATGCATCTGTCACACTCGAGCGACTCCATCCTGAAGATCATGCTATTCCCTTCATCGGTCATTTTGGTTTTTTCAAAAAAACAATGCCTCGAGCCTTATGGCAAACCACCAGCGATCAAATAACAACCATGCTAGAGCAACCCATAACCCCTCCAGCTGGTATCAAAAGCGCTCAGTTCAATAGTGCCTAAGGCTTGTGAAACAGTATTTTTCGCAGAAAAGAGTTAAGTCGATATAAGTTGAAAATCATCTCATGCCATTATAATGGTGCAATAGGTCAACCACCAAAGATCACTCGGTGATCTTTGGTGGCAAACAGAAAAAATCTATGGCTGGTATTGCTATCTTAACCATTAATTTTGGGCATCTAAGATCTGTTCTGGATCACCTAAATATTTAGGTAATTTTTCTTCAACGATAGACATTAGAAAAGGCTTTAATAACAGCGATACGGGCGAAAACACCAGCATACCTAAAGCAAATATGACTAACCCCGATGTATACAGCGGATTTTTTCCTAGGGTAAAATTAGAAAACATAAGCATTAACGTACCAATAATTAAGCAAGATACCGATCCGCAAGCAACATAACCTAAGATAATTGATTTTTCGAAATAAAAGGGCAGTAAACCAAAACCCAATATCAATAAAAATAGCGACCCTAATGGAATAACAAACGCTGAATCTTCAGCATCAAAAATATCAACTGAATGAATAGCCTCCACAAACTCATTACGTTTATCTTCAGGAATTTTATTAAGTTTAATAATGGCATTAGACTTCCTAATAATGAAGACCATCCTATTATTGAGTTTAACGTCTAATCCAGTACACCCATCGAACCATTGAGTGTCCTTTTGTCCTGATTTGAAAAATACATAAGTCAAATCTAATCCAATACCATTAAACGCATCGATTAACTTGTCACATTGCTCTTTATTAAACTCATGGGTTTTTACTACAGTATTCATTTTATATCCTTATAAACTTATATTCCCTATAAAAACAATGGACAATCTATATCAATTAACCCCATTAATAAAGCAATGATACAACCCCCTTTTTTGGCTATGAATCATACTGGATTAAAAGCATTTATAATCATACCGTTAAAAATACAACCTAGAAAAGTCATTCCAATAAAAATCCCCGCAGCAAGCTGCGGGGTATTAATTGATCACCCCACCATCAACTGTTCACTCTTCTCTACCAATTGTTTATGAAACTGTTTATAGTCATCATTACCTTGATTCTTTACATATTTTTTGATCGTTTCTTCATCACCGTGCTTTCCTACTGTGCTAACAAAATAACCATCTGACCAAAACGGCCCTCCCCATAATTGCTTTTTCACTTCAGGACATCTCTTGAATATTTCACGAGCTGAAATACTTTTAATTACTGATGTTACGCAAACCATATCTGGTATTCTTGCCTGATGAAAAAAGCTAACCTTGATTGATACACCGACTATTTGCTAAGCACCTTTGGTGCTGCGACGGCGACAGGTCTGTCAGACATGGTCGAAGGTGAGGTCAGTCATGACAAGATCACTCGGCTTTTATCAGGGCAAGATACACTTCCAAAGATTTATGGCAGCAGGTTAAATCGACAGTGAGAAACGTTGAGCGTAATGATGGCGTGTTGATTTTTGACGACACGATTCAAGAAAAAGCTTGGACGGATGAAAGTGAGTTAATGTGCTGGCATTACGATCACTGCAGTGGCCGCAACGTCAAGGGCGTCAACCTGTTGAATCCACTGTACCACTCAGGCGAAATGTCTATTCCAGTGGCATTTGAGTTGGTAAAAAAGCCCTTCCAATATAGTGATCTGAAGACTAGGAAGGTCAAACGTAAAAGCGAGATAACCAAAAATGAAATGATGCGTCAAATGATCGAAACCTGTATTAGTAATGACTTGAAATTTCTTTTTATTCTTATGGATAGCTGGTTTTCATCAAAAGATAATTTTGATTTCATCACCAGTAAGGACAAGCACTTTATCGCAGCACTCAAGAGTAACTGACTAATAGCGTTGTCCGAGGAAGACAGAAAAAATAAGCGTTTTGTACGAGTAGATGAGCTGAATTTCCCAGAACAAACCGCAGTGCAAGGCTGGCTAAAAGGATATGAGAAAGCAGTCCTTTTAGTTCGCCAAGTTTTTACAAACAAAGACGGCAGCACTGGAATATTGCATCTGGTTTGCAGTGACTTAACTTGCGACTATGACGCCATCACCACGACCTACAAAAGACGGTGGAAAGTGGAGGTGTTTCACAAATCATTGAAGTCAAACGCTAATATGGCAAAGTCGCCAACCAGAACAGTGAGAACTCAAAGTAACCACATATTCATGTCAATTTGTGCAGCCTTTAAGCTAGAAAGTTTAAGTATCAAAAACAATCTCAATCCCTTTGCTATTTGTCGAAAGTTACTCATCAATGCATCACGATCCGTTTATGCCGAACTTCAGCGATATCGGATGGCTGCGTAACATCAGATATCAATACAAATATTCTTCAACTCTGTATCTACCTCCTCAGTAAAAACAGCTTTTCTGTATTTGCTGAGTAAGCGGTCAACTTGTTTTATAGATGATTTGGGTTTGAGTTTTTTGGCTGTTGCTAAGCCTTTACCAATGGTATGAATAGCCAATGAGCCTTTTTGAATAACGCCGAGGGTGGCATTTGCTAAAGAATGAACACGCTTTGCGTGCATATCATGGCCAAAAATATTGTCTATATGTTGATTAATTTTATCGTGGGTAAGCATCAGATCATTAAATGAAAATGGGTAAAAAGAGACTGCCACAACCTACAACCCTTGTCAGGCCTAGTTTTTATGAGGGGATTGATAAGGCAGACACCCCTATATTAATAGCTTACATTGCATTTAAGTTAGGGTTTTGTCATAAAGTCTATCGAAGTGACTGCCTCCACTAATGATTTAGTGGGGGCTGCTTGATAAGGTTAGTCGTCTAGATTAAGCGGAATCGGCGGCTACGATAAAGCCGCTCTCACTCCAATGTTGATAATAAATGTCTAGCAGAGAGTCCATATCGAAGTCTAGGTTTGATTGCTTAATATACTCACGTTCGACGTTGATCTCCTGATGTTGCTTCGATTCTAAATAGAATGATTTAAATGGGTAAAGGGCATTATCGGTATTGATATGAGGGACCCATTTCTCTGCCCATTCGCTAGGACACACAAACTTCAATTTGTGACCTTTATTTACAAGATGTTCTAGCTTTTTTCGCCAATTTACAAATGCAAGGTATCCGAGGTTAACAATGTCTTGTAAGTGTTTCTTTTGAAAACTGCTTGATACAAGTAAGGCCGCAAGCATATCCACGGGGCTAATATCGAGGTTGTAAGACTCCCAATTAGGCGCTGCACCCATCTGTAAACACCCCTTAATTAAATTTAAGGTATGATTGATGTCCGCGTTGGATGCACCATAACGGGTACAACCTGTAATATTTCCCATACGATAAATCGTGCCATATAAACCTTGTTTAAACGCCTGTTCCATAAGGCGCTCTGAAACCCATTTAGATTGAATATAGCCGTTTTTAGCATTTGGTGAGTTAGCGACAAGCTTTTCTTGAATACCCGTTTCATCCATCGGCGCAGAAGACATAGTTGACACGTAGAACATCTGTTTCGGAGAGCCCTGTTGACACAGCTCTAATAAATATAGTGTGCTGATAACATTAGCATTACGTAACATAACGTAGCTATGTAGATGGTTTACCCATGCTCCGCAATGGTATATGGCATCAATGTTTTGTCCTAAACAATTCCATGTCTCATCATTTAACCCTAATTTACTTTTATTAAGATCACCGCACAGTATTTTAATCTGTTTAGAATTGACTGATATTCGGTATTTCTCACAGGAGGATAGGAGTTTCTGCATACCTGATGCGATATCACACCCACGAACTAAGCAATAAATATTTGCGGTGGGTAATTGTTTTTGTAATTCATGCAATAAATGAGCCCCTAAGAATCCAGTAGCACCGGTCAGTAGCACATTTCTTACGTTAACATCTTCCGCTGATATAAATGATTTGTATAGCTTGAGCCACTGATCTTCATAGTATATCCTGTCATCTTCATCCTGAATTTCATTCCCATCAATGATACTTGCCAGTTCAAGCAGAATCGGAGTGGTAAATACTGTTTTTACTTCAAGCTGAATATCCAGTTTTTTGTTAATCTGATCGATCATGCGAATGACTAGTAGTGAATGCCCCCCAATTTCAAAGAAGTGGTCTTCCACACTCACCTCATTGATATCTGTAAGTAACCCTTTCCATATATCGACTAATATTGTTTCGGTTTCGGTTCTTGGTGCAATAATTGTCTGCTGCACCGATACAGTGAAATCGGGCTCAGGAAGTTTGCGTTTATCTACTTTACCGTTAGAGGTGAGTGGGAAGCTTTCCATGACATTCATACCGGATGGAATCATGTAAGCTGGAGCTTGTGATCGCAATGACTTTAATATGTCTGCTTGAGTAGAATGACTTACACAATAGGCAAATAGTTGTTTCTGACCATGATGTTCTTTAGCAGTAACAACTGCTTGCTCAACTTCAGGAAGTTGAGTGAGAATCCTTTCAACTTCCCCTAGCTCTAAACGAAAGCCACGAATTTTAACTTGGTTATCGACTCGCCCAATAAACTCAAGTGTTCCATCATTTAGCCAACGAACTCTATCGCCTGTTCTGTACATAATTGCGGTGGCTGGAGTTGCATTCCGAACCATTTCATTTTGATAAAATGGATTGGAAATAAAGGAATCTTCAGTTTTATCAGGGTTGTTCAGGTAACCATCAGCTAGGCCTTCACCACTAGTGTAAAGTTCTCCTGAAACGCCTACAGGTAGTGGTTGCAAGTGACTGTTTAGTACATAGCACGTGGTGCTCGAGATAGGTCGACCAATTGGAATCGAACCCTTATAACAATCTTCCAACGCTATTGGGTGCATTGTTGTAAAAGTGGTGTTTTCTGTTGGACCATATCCATTCCAGATTTTTTTTGGAGGTGTGTCAGAAGTTAGGACTGAAGCAATACTTTTGGCGTTGAGTGCATCCCCACCAACCATGAGGTTGTTCATGCCACTAAATGCGTTCACATTTTCAGAAGCTATCTGGTTGAACAGAGCGACAGTAAACCAAGCATCGGTGATTTTTTTCGTTTTAAGTTCGTCTTGCAATGCAGTACTATCAATGACCGTTTCGTAAGGGATAACGACGAGGCTTGCTCCATTGAGTAGTGGGGCCCAAATTTCCAACGTTGATGCATCAAACGCAATGTTACCAGCCTGCGAAAACACTGATTCGGAAGAAACTGGAATGGTAGCGTTATTAACAACCAAACGTGTTATGCCACGAGTGGGAACCTTCACTCCTTTTGGCTGCCCTGTTGATCCTGATGTGTACATAATATATGCAATACTATCCGGTGATTTCTGAACGACCGGAAATGCTGGAAGTTTTTGATCAAGATCTAGGTTGGCTAAAGTGATTTCAGCACAGAGGGCTTGTCGTCCTTGATGTGCAGATTCAGTGATCAGTATACATGCATCACTATCTTCGAGAATGTAGTGTAAACGCTCGTCAGGGTGGCTTGGATCAAATGGAACATAAATAGCACCTACTTTGAGAATGCCTAGGATAACAGCAATCATCAAGTCGTCACGCTCTAGAGCAAACGCAATATACTTATCTTCCAAAGAGTTGTGGTCAGAATTTTTCTGTAGGCTATAAGCAATGTTATCAGATAGCTGATCGAGTTTCTGGTAACTCAATATTCGGTCTTTAAATAGCACTGCTGGAGAATCAGGTGAGTGTTTAACTTGCTCTTGGAAGCGTGTTATTAAGTCTAATTGTTCTACTGGCATACTCGTTCTGTTCAACTCAATTATGTGATGGCGATAGGCTCCATCAGTAAGAAGATCTATATCATTTATTTTATTTGAACCAGAAACTATCGCAGTGAGTATATTTTCATAATTTTTCAAAAGCTGAGGTATCAATGCTTCAGGCCAGATTCCTTTTCTGAATAACGCTTCAACCTTTAGTCCTTCATTCCCTGGTAGAGTGACATTAAGCAGTAAATCAAATTTAGCTTGTTCAGGCTTTAATTCAATGTTTCGTAACTTTGCGTGCGGTAAATCTAACGACTTCCCGTTTCCACCATCTGTATTCTGTAAAACAAAGGCAACAGAGCATAGTGGGTGATGATCACCGTTGCGTGGTATGTTTAGTCGGGACAATACTTGATCAAGAGGTGCTGAGCCGTGTTCAAAAGACTCGAGTAGAATTTGATGATTATGTTCAATAAACTCTAAAACTAACTGATCTTCGTTAACCTGAGTACGTAGAATTATTGTGTTGGCAAAGAAACCTATTTGTTTCGCCAATTCCTGAACTGGACGGTTAGCCCAAATACTTGCGATTGAGACATCATCTTGGGAACAGTATCGAGATAATAGTATCGATAGACCAGAATAAAGAATGTTAAACAAACCCGTTTGGTTATCTATTGCGAGAACTTCAAGATTTTTCTTTAGTTCTGCATCAAGTATCAGAGAGCATTGTTCGCTTTCGTTATGTGTTGCTGAACTTTTTATAGTAGGGAGCTCTAATGGCTTAGCATCAGTTAGTCGGTTTACCCAGAAATTAAGATCATCACTTAAGTCTCGCTCTTTCTGCCACAGACAATAATCAGTGTATTGGACCTCAAGTTCTTCTAAACCTTCTGATGGCTCACCAATCTCTAATGAATATAGAGATTTCAACTCCGCATAAAAGTTCCCCATTGACCAACCGTCAGTAATAATGTGGTGAATGTTCACTAATAGGTAATATGAGTCTGAAAAATGATAAAGGTTGACATGTAACAGAGCTTCATTTTCGAAGTCAAATGGGCGTTCAGCGCCTTCTTCAAGCGCTTGATTTAACTGTCCCTCACTTTCTAATGTATTGATGGGTAAAGAGAATTTATTCTTATAAACTTGTTGGTACCCTTGAGCATTTTTCTCAATAATCCGAACGTTTAAGCTTTCGTGACGAGAGATTAGTATCCTAAAAGCGGATTCTAGAGCTGATGGAGAGAAGTCGCCACTAATCTGAAATACGGCAGGGATATTGTACAGAGCGGAAGAACCTTGAGTTTTTTCGATCATCCATAAGCGCTGCTGTTCAAAAGATAGTGGGATCAATTCGTGAGAGGGAGCTCTCCTCTTTATCTTCCTATCTTTTATAAGTGTTGAATCAGAGCTCAAAGTCTCAATATAATGTGCAAGATCCATCAAAATTGGAAATTTAAAGAAATCAGCGATCTTAATTTCAACGTTTCTTTGCGTAATAAGTTGTTGCCTGACTTTTACAACTTGCAATGAATGACCACCTATTTCAAAGAAGTTTGCATCGCGACTGATTGGCTGATTAATCATTAATATCGCTCCCCAAATCGATGTGAGAGTTTCTTCCATGGCCGTTTGTGCTGCCGAATATTCCACAGAAGTTGATGAAAAAGAAAACGAAGGCTTATGGAGCGCTTTTTTATCAACCTTACCATTGGCCGTCAATGGGAAAGTATCCATAATGATCAGGTTAGTGGGAACCATATAAGCGGGTACTTCAGTTCTAAATTGCGCTATTATCTCAGAAGAAGAGGAGTTACTGACGCAATATGCCACCAAATACTTATGACCTTGGTGCTCTTGTGAAATAACGACTGCTCGCTCAACGTTTTCAAGTTTCGTTAGCTCAGTCTCAACCTCTCCTAACTCTAAACGAAATCCTCTGATTTTCAATTGGTTATCGACTCTACCAATAAATTCGATACATCCGCTGTCTAACCTGCGAACTCTATCGCCTGTTTTATACATGATTTCGGTTGCTGGAGTTTCATCTCGCACGACTGCGTGTGCATAAAATCGATTATTAACAAAAGCTTCTGCTGTTTCGTCTGCTTTATTTAAGTAACCGTTGGCCACTCCTAACCCACTGGTATATAACTCACCAGGTTGCCCGTCAGTAACTGGCTGTAAGTTTTCATCGAGCACATAGCAAGTTGTGTTTGAAATAGGTTTTCCAATAGGGATTGAGTTTGAACGACAATCTGACAATTCGATTGGATGCATGGTTGTAAAAGTCGTATTTTCGGTCGGACCGTAACCATTCCAAATCTGTTTAGGAGGATTGTCAGAGGTCAATACAGACTCAACACTTTTTGGGTTAAGTGCATCTCCCCCAATCATCAAGTTATTGATACTACCAAATGCATTTTTGTTGTCTGCAGCCAATTGATTGAAAAGAGCAACCGTGAACCAAGCATCTGTTACTTGTTTACAACTCAGTTCATTTTGAAGGGCAGCGCTATCGATAACTGTTTCGTATGAAATAACAACAATGCTTGCGCCATTTAACAAAGGAGCCCATATTTCTAAAGTTGACGCATCGAAAGCAATATTGCCCGTTTGAGCAAATACAGCATTAGGGCATACTTTGAGAGTTTCACTGTTGATAACCAAACGCGTTATGCCCTGTTGGGATATTTTTACGCCTTTTGGTTGCCCTGTCGAACCTGAAGTGTACATAATATAAGCAGTGGAGCTTGGGGATGTTTTGACAATAGGAAAGGAGGTCTTTCCCCTTTCAATATCAATGGCACTATCAAGCGTAAACTCTCGACAATAAGACTGACGGCCCAAAGAGATGAAATCGGTGACTAGAAAACATGCTGAGCAGTCTTCTAATACATAATGAAGACGTTCATCCGGGTGTGTTGGATCAAATGGAACATACGTAGCTCCAACCTTTAGAATCGCGATAATCAGAGCGATCACTTTCTCGTTACGTTCGAGACAAAACGCAATGTTTTTTCCATTTAGGTCAACTCCATTGAATTGAACCATCAGGTGAAATGCGATCTTATCTGACATCTTATCTAGCTGCTTATATGTAAGTGCGGTTTCTTTATATTGCACTGAGATAGAATGAGGGTTTTTATTTACTTGTCGTTTAAAATGTTCGATTAAACTGATGTTTTCAAATGAACGTTTTGTTTTGTTGAACTCAACCAAATGTTTCATCAGGTTAGGAGTTAACTGAGAAAAGTTAGACACAAATAGCCTCGATTTATTGATGTTAAATTAGATAGTCTGTACATAGCCAACCATCTGACGTGATGGTATTAGCAGTAGTTACAACTCATTGCGAGTTTCATGAATATCAGAGCTAAGATTTGCTGCTAAGTGCTTAGCTAAAAATTTACCAAGGTTGGGTTTAGCCCTTTAAACAGCGCTAGCCCATACACCGTCTAGGTAATCTACATATAGGGAATGATTAAAAATCAAAAAAGTACTAGATAACTTCAACTCAGGTACTTATGCTGGATGGAATTGACTGTTCATCTTTAATATCTAGGAACGTTAAATTGTAATCAATTTTTATATCAGATAGGTGTATATAAGCAGTATCTTTAGATGCTTCCTTTATGGTCTGCAAATATTTTTTTTCTGTACAATATGTATGAGATAAATCAAAATGTAATTTAAATCGTGAATTATTAATTCGACTCTGGCGCGAATCGACATCAACAGATACAACAGAGGGTTCATGGGGAATATCAGATAGGAAAAAGGTAGTAGCTGTTGATATAGCAACAGGGTTAATTTTTTTCTCTGCAAATTGTTTTCTTAATTCTAATACTTCGTCATCAGTAAGGTAGAATGGATTACATTGATCTTTACTAAAACATAGCTCTACACCAGAATAACCTGATTTCATAACTTCAAGTGAAGACTCTAGTAAACTTCCTGTTTTTATACTATTAACACTATAACTTAGTTTCATATATTATCTAGTTTCCTTGGGTAAGGATTATGGATTTATGAATGAAATTTATTATAGTCATTATTAAAACGACTGTAATAAAACAACCTGTCAACAACCGATTTATTATTATAATTGATACAATCCTAATATTAGTAATATAAATATTTACCTTCTTATATAAACAATATATATTCCATAAAATAAATATGATTGCTTTTAGTTTTTTCGTATCAATTTGTAATTACATATTAATGAAACAATTTTTTAAGTCAAAAAGAGTTTGATACAAATAGAGATGTAAGTACGCAAGCTGAGATCTAGGTTAGATTTTTCACCTTAAATGCACTATTAACGTTAACAACTTGCTGCGCATAATGGTTAACTAGGTAATTACCGTTGTGCTTATTGTTGCGGTGTGAAGCGTGGCTGTAAATGTATCCCAAAAGTTAAATAGTAATATTATTGATATTTACACTGCAAGGTGGCGAATAGAAGATTTTCATAAAGCATGGAAAACGGGTGCAGGAGCTGAGCGGCAAAGAATGACAGAGCCTAGAACTTATAAAGAGCGGTTTGATCCTTGGCAGTACTTTCGGACTCTCGGCTAAGTGAGTAAAATCACTAACCGAGGTATAATATGATGACAAAGAAAATACGCACAGATGAGTTCAAGAAAGAAGCACTTGCTTTAGCTGAAAGAAATGGGGTTTACAAAGCCGCAAAAGAGCTGGGTATTCATGAATCACAAATCTATAGCTGGCGTGCAAAAACAACCAAGAAAGCAAGCACTAGCCAGAGGGAAGCTGAGCTTGCCGCCGAAGT
>NZ_JAKIKS010000033.1 GCF_023284005.1 Shewanella surugensis | reverse complement strand
AAGGTTCTCGCTTGAAGACATGTTGCCACGATTTATGTATGTCGCACTACGAACTGCTCCTATGCCACAGAAGTATTTAAGCATGGCTGAGCTTTATGGGTAATCAGGAAAGTTTTTGCAAAAAAAATGGGCCAGCATCGTGATGTTGAAATGGCTGTGAATGCGTTAATTAAAGGAATGCAGTCAACGGGTGGTTTAAGAGAGAGGGGGAAGATTGTTACTGCCTATATGGCTCAACGTCAACTTTTACAAGATTTGGGGACTGCACGCAAAGATATCTATGAAGTGGGTAGCATCGGGGCGCTTGAAAGGACGATAATGGATCTCCGTAATTGGTGGTCAATAGCGCCAATGAAAACGAGAGTGTTTACAGCAATGACAACACTGAGTATTACTCTAGGTATGTCAGCGGCAGCAGTAAGCTTTTCTTTGTTATCAACGGGTGTTGGGGTTATGGGGTTAATTGCTGCATCAATATTTGGAACCGCTGGTGCTGTCATGGGGCTGTTGACGAGTCGGAGTGTTGTTAATCGATTAAGTGCCACATCTTTATTTGGTTTAGACAATATAAGAAGTAAAGTTGTTGATAAAATGACAGAACATAGGATAGATCATATTTTTAAACAATTAGAATTACGCCAGAAAGGGACAGTAAAACCTGCAATGTTAGAACAGTTTAAAGCCGGGGTTGTCAATAAGTTGAGTAATGTAAAAGAGGCTTTACGTGGGGAAGAGTTAAGAAAGGTGATATTACAACAAGCTTCTATAGAAGAAAACAAACTTAATGTAAAAATGAAAAAGCATAATAAAACGCTCATTGAGAGTTCAAGAGATACACTCAATTTACTTGGTATCAATGAAACAATAATGATGACTTCTTTATCAAAAATAGATGGCGCTTTAATGTCATTTAATAATAAATGATAACTCTATCGTTTGCTATATTCAGATTAAGAGTAAGGGGAGACTTACCGTCTTATGGGAGACTAAATGGTGTTTAATTTGTATTTGAGATAAGCCATATAATATAGAGGGCCGTTGATGAGCTGGGGATCGTTCGGTGAAACCGACATGAATGGCATGCATTGGGAATACTGTTCTCAAACCGACCAAGATGATGAAATGTTAGCGATGTGATCTGAGACTTAATTTAAAAGATAAGCGTCAAACAAGTCTGGCGCTTACCTTATCAGTTTACATTAATGATTAATCAATGAGTTGATATTCATTACGTAATACGTCGATAATTTCTTGTTTTGGATGTAAGCTCAAAGGTAGGCTTTTACCAATAATTTTTTCTGCTATACCGATATAAGTATCTGAAATCATCATCATGATCTCTTGAGGCAATAGATTATCGCTTGCTAAGGCTAAGCGCTCTGGCATGCGGTTTTTATTGAGTAGAATATCGGGTTCAGGGAAGTGGTTCAGTAACCATTGTCTAAAGCCTTCTTTAGATTGCTCGATAATATTACCCTGCTCAAAGGCTTTACCTTCCCAAATTCGTGAGCTATCGGGCGTACCCACTTCGTCCATATAGATCAACTTATCATTACCTGCTGCATCTTTCACGTAACCAAATTCGAATTTGGTGTCGACAAAGATTTCATTTTGTTCAGCTAAAGCATTACTGATGACCTCAAAGCCCTCTTTTAATAGTTTTTCATACAGACTGACATCGTGTTCATTATTAAAATTAAACCCTTCAAGATGACGAAGAATATCCTCACGCGACACATTGACATCATCGGCTTCAGGGACGCCTTCAAGACCCGTGAGGATCCCTTTTGTGGATGGGGTGATCAGTAATTCAGGTAGTTTTTGATCTTTTCTCAATCCTTCGGGTTGGATAATGCCACAAAAATCACGCTCCCCTTGGCTGTAACTACGCCACATTGAGCCGGTAATATATTGGCGGGCAATGGCCTCAATCATGACGGGACGGGCTTTTTGTACAATCCAGACTAACGGATGAGGAATATCTAAAATATGGCTATCAGCCAAGCCTTTTTCTTTGAAAAGTGTAAACCAATGGTTAGAAATGGCATTAAGTGCCATGCCTTTTCCCGGTACACCATTGAGGCCATCTTCACCTTTCCAAATGCAATCAAAGGCAGAAATACGATCGCTTATCACCATAATCGCAAGCGGGGTGTTGGCTGGAATATCGTAGCCTTTTTCTTCAATTAAGCGGGCACTGTCACTGGCCGTTAGCCAGTAGACGCTGCGAACTTTTCCTGAATGGACGGGTTTATCGGTACGAATGGGAAGATTATCATTAACGACTAACACTTTATCTGCAAGAACCATAGGGGGACACTTTTATGAGAGTAGTAGGCTTAATTTGAAGCAGATTGTAGCAGAAGTTAAATGACCCAACACTAAGATAAATTGATAAATTGGATATAAAAAACAGAGTTCTGAATAATAGGTTAATGGAGGTTGCTGAGGATTTTTTATGATATTGATGATTGTTTTTGATGCCGTTGTTTAACGTTCAGTTTAAGGGTGAACGGAGAGGTTAAAATGGCTTTATTGTGTTTACAACAAACGTCACTTTAAGCAATAAATAGATATTCGTGAACGATCATTATCGATGATGAAAGCGCGAGCGTATGACTCGAGCGTTCATCTTTAGCCCATTATCTTCACTCATGAAAGTTTCATTAACGCCACTTAGGTGGGTGTTTTATCTTTTACTTATCGGCGTTATTAGCTTTGAGGTGTCGCTGCATTAAATTTTGCGTAATATCACTTAAACTCAGCTGCTGATCTTCAAGGAGGACCAATAAATGATAAAGCAGATCGGAGGCTTCATCGATAAGCTCAGGTTTATCATGGGTGGCTGCTGCTAGCGCTGTCTCTAAGCCTTCTTCACCCACTTTTTGAGCGATACGTTTGGTGCCACGATCAAATAAATAGGCGGTATAACTGCTTTTAGGATCTTGGCCTTTCCGCTCGGCAATGAGTTTGGATAAATTATCAATAAAGCTATGACTTTTACCGTCTTTCCAGCAACTTTCAGTGCCTAAATGGCAGGTTGGGCCATTGGGAAGTACTTGTACAAGCAAGCTGTCATTGTCACAATCTTTATCGATGGCGATGAGCTCGAGCGTATGGCCTGAACTTTCGCCTTTGGTCCATAATCGTTGTTTGCTACGACTGAAAAAGGTCACTTGTTTGCTACTGAGGGTTTTTTCCAATGCGGCTTTATCCATGTAACCGAGCATAAGCACCTTACCACTTAAGTGATTTTGCACGACGGCAGGAATAAGTCCATCTTGTTTGTCCCAGTCAAGTTGCGTAATAAGAGAGTCTGTCATGGTTCAATCCTTGGCGCTAGGTTTTTATAACGCGTTAATGTTAAAGAGTAATAGATTTATCAAAGTCGATTGCGGTTTGAAGTTATATGCCTAACTTTATACTAGCGTCGGATAGCGATACCTTGTTGTTGTAAGTAGGCTTTTAATGCTTGAATATTAATAATGGCTTTATGAAACACACTTGCGGCGAGAGCTGCATCGACTTTAGCTTCTAAAAAGACGTCTTTAAAATGCAACAGGGTGCCCGCACCGCCTGAAGCGATAAGCGGTACATCACATAAGGCACGTACAATAGACAATTGTTTTATATCGTAACCTTGCCTAACACCATCTTGATTCATTACATTGAGCACAATTTCACCGCAGCCTCTTTTTTGCACTTCTTCTACCCAATCTTGGGTATACCATTGAGTGTCTTTGGTCGCCGTTTCATCCCCAGTAAATTGTTTGACTTTGTAGCTCTGGCTGTCTTTATCAAAATAAGAGTCGATCCCAATGACGATACATTGGCGGCCAAACTCATCTTGCAGTCTTGAAATAAGCGAAGGATCGCTGAGGGCTGGTGAGTTAACCGATATTTTATCAGCGCCATAGGCGAGCAATTGTCGTGCCTGAGCCAGCGTTTTAATGCCGCCTGCCACACAAAAAGGGATATCAATTTGCTCAGCGACTCGGCTGACCCAAGACTTGTCAATGACTCTGTCATGGACACTGGCGGTGATATCATAAAAGACTAGTTCATCGGCACCTTCAACGGTATAACGTGCGGCTAAGGGCACAATGTCACCGACAATTTCATGATTGCGAAATTGTACGCCCTTGACCACTTTGCCGTCTTTAACATCTAAACAAGGAACAATACGTTTAGCGAGCATGAAAGACTCTCCTGATGATTAAGCTAACCGCTTGATTGACGATTGAGTAAGGTATTTTGTCAGTGATTTCAATGGATAATGTGTGCATGGTTTTTTGTGGATCATCCATTAACGATTTGGCCAACATGTGATTGCCTCTTTAACATCAAATGCTTCAATGAGTAAGGCTTTACCGATAATAATACCGGATGCACCGCTGTCTCGGACGGCGGCGACATCATCAATATTGGCAATACCGCCAGAAGCTTGCCATTGAATATCAGGGTAAGCTTTTGCAATTTCTTGATAAAGCTGAGTATTTGCGCCTGACAAAGTGCCATCTCGACTGATATCGGTCACTAAAGCATGTTTGAGACCAAAAGGGGTAAATTGAGCCACAAGTGACTCTAATGTTTTACCGCCACCGGATTGCCAGCCAGAGACGGCCACGATTTTTTCACCATTGTCATTAATGTTGACATCTAAGGCTAGACAGATGGTCTCTGCGCCGTACTTTTCAAACCAAGACTGCACTAATTCAGGTTGGCTGACCGCAAGGGAGCCGATGACGACACGGCTTACGCCGAGATCAAGTAGCTCAGCCACTTGCGCCTCACTGCGAATGCCACCACCCACTTGAATTTTGGTTTGTAAACCATCCACTAAGGATTTTATCAAGGCTGTTTGGCGTTTGTCGGGATCTTTCGCGCCCGTTAAATCCACGATATGCAATAAATTAGCCCCTTGAGCTTGGTAGGATTGCAACTGCTCCAGCGGACTGAGCTTAAAGGTGGTTTGCTTGTCGTAATCTCCTTGATAGAGGCGAACCACTTGTCCATCAATGAGATCGATAGCAGGAATAATCATACATTTGTCTCTACAGGGTTTGAAAGAGTTAAAGGGGTGAAAGCGTTAAAGTCAGTATTGCTGTTCATGTTGACAAAGTTGCTGAGAATGTTAGCGCCCACATCGCTACTTTTTTCAGGGTGAAATTGCACGCCCATGAAATTATCTTTGGCAATGGCTGCACTAAAGGTTTCGCCGTATTGGCAGCGGGCAATCGTATAGTCGCTTAATGGGGCGCGATAACTATGGACAAAATACACATAGCTGCCCGCCTTAATGCCATCAAATAAAGGGTGCGCTGAAGGCATGATTTGATTCCAGCCTATATGGGGCAGGGGCGCACCTCGACTGTCCAGTTCACTGATCTGTGTCGGAATAAGGCCTAAACATTCACAGTCTTTATCTTTGCCGCCGCGCTCGCTAGACAATGTGCTCATCATCTGCATGCCTAGACATACGCCCAATACGGGTTGGGTTAAGCCTTTAATGAGATTAATTAATTGCTTATTTTGCAATGAATTCATTGCCGCCCCTGCGCTACCAACACCGGGCAGCACCACGCGAGTGGCCGCTTTGATGAGAGTGAGATCATCTGTGACTAACACATGTGTGTTGATCGCAGCGTCATTATTGAGGCGTTCAAAAGCGTAACGGACTGAATTGAGGTTGGCACAACCCGTATCGATGATCACCGTGGTATCTTGGACAGTATTACTGATACTGTCATTGCTTGGGTTATTGAGACTCTGCTGGCTCATAACACACCTTTACTCGAAGGCAGGGTATCGCCTTCAATAGTGACCGCTTGGCGTAATGTACGGCCAAACACTTTAAATAAACTTTCGACTTTGTGGTGATCGTTATCGCCATGGGTTGATAAATGCAAGGTGCAACGAAGACCATCAGCCAGTGAACGGAAGAAATGCGGCACCATTTCCGTTGCCATGCTGCCGACCATTTCACGTTCAAAATCGCCATTAAATTTAATGAAAGGGCGACCCGATAAGTCTAATAAGCATTGTGCTTCGGCTTCATCCATGGGGATGCTAAAGCCGAAGCGGGCGATGCCGCGTTTATCGCCTAAGGCTTGGCGCAGTGCATCACCGATGGCTAATGCCGTATCTTCGACACTGTGGTGATCGTCAATGTCGAGATCGCCATCTACCACCACATTCATCTTGAAATTTCCGTGGGTTGAAATTTGATCTAGCATATGGTCAAAAAAGCCGATCCCCGTATCGATTTTGCCTTTTTGGCTTGAGTCGAGATCCACCGTTACTCGAATATCGGTCTCTTTGGTGGTACGTACCACCGTTGCAACGCGATGACGACCGAGTAGCTGATCGCAGATCGTGTCCCAATTGAGAGTGTGTGGATGATATTGTAAGCCTTGAATGCCCATGGCGTCGGCCAGACTGAGATCCGTCACTCTATCGCCAATGACTGCCGATTGGGTGAAGTCGATTTTACCTTGAGTCAGGTAGTTTTTGACCAGTCCCAGTTTCGGTTTACGGCAGCTGCAATTTTCATCATTAAAATGCGGGCAAATTAATACATCGTCAAACTGGATCCCTTGGCTTTGTAAAATCTGCATCATCATGTTTTGTGGCGCATCGAAGTCTTCTTTTGGAAACGACGGGGTGCCCAAACCATCTTGGTTACTGATCATGACCAAGCGAAAGCCCGCTTTTTGCAATTTAAGCAGTGCAGGAATGACGTTGGGCTCAAACACTAACTTGGCTAAGGTATCGACTTGTTTATCGGTGATCGGCTCTTCAATCATGGTGCCGTCTCTATCGATAAAGAGTATTTTCTGTTTCATGTTTTGCTTACCTGTAACTTTCAATTCAAATTTAATGTCTGCTAACTGACGCATTGGCTTTTAGCAATGTACGATCTGTCTTATTCGCTGTTTTTAGCTTGGCTTAAAAAGGCGACTAAGCGATTAGTTTGCGCTTCATTGGTAAAACTAAAACGAATGAAGCGGCTTAGTCGGGGATCGCTATACGCTCTGGCGACGATGCCAGCCGTTTTCAGTTGTGCTGTTATTGCATCGATGTTGTCAAATTTAGCGAGGACATAGTTACCGTTTGCCGGTAATACCGTGGCGCCATACTGTTTCAGTGCCTGAGTCAAACGTCCACCTTGATTGAGAAGCTCATCCACCTGTTGTTGCATCATGATCAATGATAGTGGGGTTAAGGCTTTGGTGGCTATTTGATTCACCGGCTCAGAAATAGGATAAGGCGCGATGACACGCATGACCATGTCTATAATATTGCTGTTAGCGAGTAAAAATCCACAGCGAGCCCCCGCGAGTGAGAAGGCTTTGGAGAGGGTGCGCAGCACCACAAGGTTGGGGTATGTATCGAGTAAATCACAGACACTGTATTGAGGACAAAATTCAATATAGGCTTCATCAACCACGACCAAGCAATCGGGCAGGCTTTTGATAATCTCAATCAGTCTTGGTTTTTCAATAATGGTGCCCGTGGGGTTATTGGGATTACAAATAAACACCAATTTAGTTATTCCCAATGATGCTTGGTCTTTTATTTGTGATAGATAATCTTGCGGTAAATTATAATCGGTGGTTAACGATAATGCTTTTACGCCCACATTAAAGGTGCGTGCACTGATGGCATACATACCATAGGTGGGACCAAAAATGGCGATGTTATCTTGAGCGGGGACACAAAAAGTGCGAATGAGTAACTCAATGGCTTCATCTGCGCCGCGACTGGCGATAAGCTGGGTTTTGTCAATGCCTGCATATTGACTATAAGCACGTAAAAGGGCCGGAGGTTGGCATTCAGGATAACGATTGATATTGTCAATATCACTATTGTTAAAGGGAGATTCATTGGCATTAATCCAAATATCACCCTGTCCACCAAGACGACGAGCCGATTGATAAACTTCAAGATCCAGTAGCTCAGGGCGGGCTAGGCGCTGGGCTAAATTAAGCGAGTTGAGTGCGGTCATTATCGTTTTTACCTCGTCTACCTTGTTGATGACTCATTGTCATATCGCTTAGATAATCTCTATTGCGATGATGATTGCCGCTAGGGTATTGGCGGCTATCATTGCGGCGAATTATGATGTTGTTAAGCTTGCCAGCCTAATGGCGATGGCATTTTTGTGGGCATCTAATTGCTCTGCATTGGCCAGTGTCATCACCGTTCCCCCTAAATGGGCTAAACCTTGAGCGGTGAGCTCCTGTACTGTAAAGCGGCGACAAAAATCGGCCAAAGACAGGCTGGAAACTGTACGGCTGTAACCATAAGTCGGTAAGACATGATTGGTACCACTGGCGTAATCGCCAACCGATTCTGGCGTATAAGCCCCGAGAAAAATAGAGCCCGCGGCGCGAATATTCTGGAGCAGCGCTCGCGGCGCTTGTGTTTGAATAATCAGGTGCTCAGGCCCGTAGCGATTGGAGACCTTGACGGCTTCATCCAAATTGTCAACGATGATGGAGCGACTGCTACTTAACGCTTGTGTGGCTATGTCAATACGAGAAAGCTGGGCCAGCTGCGACTCGAGTGCCAGGTTAACCGCCTTGGCTAAAGTGTTACAGTCCGTGACGAGTATGACTTGTGAGTCGGGGCCGTGTTCTGCTTGTGATAATAAGTCGGCGGCCACAAAATCAGGGTTGGCCAAGCCGTCAGCAATGACGAGCACTTCTGAAGGGCCTGCAGGCATGTCAATACTGACGGTACAACGGTTATCTTGACTGACGCTGCGTTTAGCCTCGGTGACAAAACGATTACCCGGACCAAAGATTTTATCCACTTGAGGGACTGACTCTGTGCCGAACGCGAGTGCTGCAATGGCCTGTGCGCCGCCGACTTGGTAGATCTCTTCTATACCGCAGGCATTAGCCGCATAAATAATGGCATCATCAATCGGCGGTGGACTGACTAACACTCTTTGTTGACAACCTGCGATTTTAGCGGGTAAGGCGAGCATCATCACCGTTGAAATAAGGGGCGCACTGCCACCAGGGATATACAAACCCACTTTTTCAATTGATTCAGACCGCAGTTCACAGCGGATCCCAGCGGCTTCAATATCGACACCTTGAAAGGTTTGGGCACGGTGAAAACGCTCAATATTGTCCATGGCTTGCTTAATGGCCGTTTTGAGCGTGTCATCAAGATTGTCACAGGCGTGTCTAATCGCCGTCTCATTGAGTTTGATATTGTTCAAACTGACACCATCAAACTGCTGACTATAGTCAAAAAGGGCCTGATCGCCTTGATTGATCACGGTATTAATGATCTGACTGACATCATGCTCAACGTGTTGACTCTGTGCCATTGGCGAGCGAGCTAAGGCTTGGTCTTTTTCCGTGTCAGATAAAGATTGCCAAGTTAGGATCTGCATGGCTTTACCCCATCATTTTTTCGATTGGCATGACAAGGATTGAACTTGCCCCCAATTGTGTTAACGCTTCCATGGTATCCCAGAATAAATCTTCGGTACTGACAGCGTGGATCGCGACACGATTAGTATCGTCATTGAGCGGCAGGACCGTTGGATTTTCAGCGCCAGGCAGTAATGCCACAATTTCTTCTAACTTATCAGTCGGCGCGTGTAGGAGAATGTACTTACTTTCCTTAGCCCGTACCACGCCATTGATACGAGATAATATTTTGTCAATCAAGGCTTGCTTGTCAGGATCTTGTGCCTGAGTGGATTGAATGAGACAGGCCGCTGAGCGATAAATGACTTCGGTTTCATACAAACCGTTGGCTTCAAGGGTGGCCCCAGTGGATACTAAGTCACAAATACCATCGGATAGGCCTGCTCGAGGGGCGACTTCAACCGAACCTTTTAGCATACAGTCACGATATGAAATGCCTTTTTCCTGCATATAGCGACGTAACAAATTAGGGTAAGAGGTGGCAATGCGTAAACCTTCTAATGAGCTGGCATCTTGATAGTTAAATTCATTAGGCACGGCGAGTGATAGACGACAAGCGCCAAAATCCAATTGTCTTAGTTTATTAAAAAGAGCGGGCTTACCAAGCATTTCACGTTCAATTTGCTCTTCTTCAAGCACATTTTCACCGATAAAGCCTAAGTCAACCACCCCATCCATGACCAGACCAGGAATATCATCATCACGGACACGCAATAAGTCGATAGGCATATTGTCGGCGTGTGCAATGAGTCGTTGTTCGTTGATGTTGAATTTAACGCCACAACTTTTCAATAATTTAAGGGACTCTTTAGACAGGCGACCTGATTTTTGAATGGCAATACGTAATCGATTTGACTCAGACATGATGTGTTCCTATAAACTTGATAATTAAACGTTAATTTGAATATATCTTAATTAAAAATTAAACTAAAACTTCAATCTTGCTATTTTATTTCGTCTTAAAACGAAAAAACCCTCAGAATTTCTTCTGAGGGTTTTTGATATTATTTCTATCAACCGCCAGAAGGGATCATTCCTTCGGCAGTGAGCTTCCGAAGGCTACCGCTGATGATGGTGATGGAGCGTGCTTGGAAGCTGTGTCATATTGGTATCTCTTTTCTTTACAGTGAGTCATTTAACGGTGTTAAATGACTAAAAAAGGTCTTGGCTGTAGACGGTTTAAGCTTAAATGATCAATGTGACTCGAATAATTTAATCAAGAAATCCCTGCCTCAGCGTTAATTTAAGGTAGTCACTTTTTCAAGGGATTGCAACACCTAATTTCAAGCCATGAAAAAACATCATCTAAATAGCATTTATTCGACGAAATAGCCTATAAATAAGCGGTCCATGCACTATTTACAAACAAAGGGTTTACATTTTTTAAACTTGTGATGTGGGCGGAAATCAGGATAATACGCTTTTTTACTGATGATTGAGTTTATTGCTTTGACCCGTCAACTTGCCCAGCGTAGCGCCGCTGTTTTTTCTGACACTGGAGTGCTCGCACAGCATGTTCAAGGTTATCGGATCCGCCAAGCACAATTTGATATGACTCAGGCTGTGAGCGATGCGTTGAGTCATACTGAGCCTCTCGTTGTTGAAGCGGGCACGGGGGTTGGGAAAACCTTTGCCTATCTAGTGCCAGCCTTACTCAGTGGGCAACAGGTTATCATCAGCACTGGAACCAAAACGCTGCAAGAGCAGTTAGCGTATCAAGATATTCCCGCCTTACTTGCAATGCTTAAACTCACTCCAAAAGTCGCGCTATTAAAAGGGAGAAGTAACTATTTATGCCAATTAAGACTCTCGAAGCAACTCGGGAATCCTCAATTTATTGTTCCTGAACAACTTGATGACTTATTGCGGATCCATCAATGGGCGGGCAAAACCTTGGATGGGGATTTCGGTGGACTGACGTCGGTGTCTGAGTCCGCTAAAGCCTTAGATTTAGTGCGCAGTCAAAAGGAAGATTGCTCTGGTCAAGATTGTCACTATTTTGATGCCTGTTTTACGCGAAAGGCGCGTCTTCGTACGTTAGATGCCAAGATTATCGTGGTGAATCATCATTTATTTTTTGCTGATAAGTTATTGCAAGAATCGACGTTAAAAACATTATTGCCGGATGCTGATGTGGTTATTTTTGATGAGGCTCACCAATTGCCCGATATTGCTTTAGGCTATTTAGGTCAGCAGCAATCTATGGCTTATTTAGTTCGATTATTAAACCAGATCTCCCATATACAGCGCAGTGAACTCGGAGACAGCGCACAAATCGCGCGTTTGGCCATGGCTGGCTTTGAAGCCTTGTCCATTTGGCAACAAGAAATAAGAAAACTAGGCGTAACCGATGGGCGTTTACTCTTGTCGGAAAAATCCTTGGCGCAATATTCATGGGAACTGCTTACGTCAATAAAACACTTGCGTGAATTATTAGCTAAGCATGGATCGCGCAGTTATGCCTTAGATGAGCAGGCTGATAAGTTGACTGATTTTTATCAAGACTTAAGCGCATTTTTTGAGTGTCATAATACGCAATTACTTTACCGCATTGATTTTTCACAGCCTGATTTACGGCTCACCATGGCACCGATGAATATTGCCCGTGAATGTCAGAAAATATTCAATGCCCAAACTCGTTGGATCTTTACCTCTGCCACCTTACAGATGAACCAAACATTGACGCTTTTTTGTCAATCATTAGGCCTAATGAAAGCTAAACAGTTGTTATTAGGTAGCCCTTTTAATTACCAGAGACAAGCGCTATTTTGTGTGCCTCGGCATTTGGCCAATGTGAATAATGAAACGGCCGCAGTCAGACAAATGCGTGATATTTGTATACAAGCTACCAATGCGGCAAAAGGCCGTACTTTTGTGCTTTTCACCAGTCATCGTATGTTGGAAAAAGTGGCGCAAGCGTTATATGGCTGTGTCGATTATCCGATGTTAGTGCAAGGGCAAGATAGTAAGCAAGGACTATTAAAAAAATTCAGGCAGTTAGGTCATGCCGTATTGCTGGGTACCGGCGCATTTTGGGAAGGAGTGGATGTGAAAGGGAAGCGATTAAGCTGCGTCATTATTGAGCGCTTACCTTTTGTTTCACCCGAGGATAAAGTGTTTCGTACTCGGGTGGAGAGCATGAGTCATCAAGCACTGGATCCTTTTACCAGTATTGCCTTGCCGCAAGCCATTATTACGTTAAATCAAGGCGTAGGTCGGCTCATTCGTGATGAAAAAGACCATGGTGTGTTGATCTTATGTGATAACCGCATTGTTAATCGAGACTATGGGCGAGCATTCTTACACTCGTTACCGCCCATGAGTCGAACGCGGGATTTGAATAAAGCTCTCGACTTTTTATCGGCAATAAAATAGTTTTTAAATCACCGTTATTCACAGAATAGCTGATTTTCGCTCAGTAAACAGGCCTCAAGTTCTCGGCCTTCGACATCGCGAAAGCTTATTCGCCAGTTATCTTTTTCATCGCTTTCCATGACAACGAAACCATATTGATACAAGACTTTTGATTGCTTAATGGCCATGGCATCAATTTCAGTTGCTGGGGGCGTGCGAGATACCAACATATTTCCGCCATTTCCAGCCAGTACTTGTACGGGACGTTTGCCATCAAAGTCGAGTATTTCCGCTAAATGGATATGGCCACTGACGATAAGGTTAATAAAGTCTGGTAATGGGGACTTTTTGACTGCGGCTTGTAAAGCTTGGGTTTGCTTGGTGAGAGTGGTGCCTGTGTCGCTTGCGCCGAAACCCCAAATGGGTCGATGACTCAATAGCCAAGCAGGTCGATTATATTGAGGGGTAAGGGTTTTTAGCTGTTGAGCAAAAGTGGTACTGAGGGATTTTTTTTGATTGTTAGTGACAATGGCGCTGTCGATAATACCAAGCTGTAAAGTGTCTAAGGTGATAAACCAAGGGGGGGTATTAGGCTCACAAGTATCGGGTGTGGCCCTAGGTGATAAAAAACGAAACCAACCGATCCCGGCTTTATCGCAGCCTTCGTGGTTACCTCGAAGAAAAACAAACGGTGCTGTTTGTAACATGCGACTGGCGGGAGTAAACCAATCGGCGTCCCAAGTGGCTTGATTATGGCCAAATGGACTGCCGGCACAACCTGCATTACCTTTTGGACAAGCCACTTCTCGGTAAATATAATCGCCAGTATGAATAATCAAGTCAGGTTGATAGTCGGCAATGCGACTGGCGATATGCTTAAATGGCCAAAGACTGGTATTGTTACAGGCTTGATAATGTCGTTGTCCTCCAGATAAACGGCATCCAGTATCGCCTAATAAAACAATGCGTTTAGGTTTGGGTTTTACAGTGGTGAAGACAATGTCATTAAGGGTGATGATGTTGGCTTTTGGGGGAATATGGACACTGCAGACTCGTTTAGGAAAGTTAGGTGTTGCTTTTGTTCTGACTTGCATACTTAAGGTTAAGCCATCGATGCTGATGTGAGGACAGGGATCTTGGCTTTGACTGTCAAGCACGTCATTTGGCGTATTGAGTAATGCATTGAGTTTGGAACTGACGGTTTCATTGGTATCAGTGGGATCGATTTTATCGATATTATTGTTGGGCTTGAGTGTACCAATTTGTGTAGGAATAAGGGCTCTAACCTCTAATCCATCAGCCGTATATTGTAACCAAGCTGAAGTTGTTATGGGCTCGGAAACAGCGATAGATTGCCATAGGATTAAAAAAGGTAATATGGATAGAGTACAAACTTTTCCAGTGATCATATTTTGCATAAACACCTTCCTTATATAAGCATTGCTTAGTTTTATTTTCAATGGTGATCTCGTTAATCGTTCTCTGTTAATCATAGCCTAACAGGACAGTGTCTTAGCTATCAGATTGCAAATGAGGAGTTCATCACCTGCTACATCTTGTAAGCTTATCTTCCAGTGATTGTGTTTATCTTGATCCATGACGATAAAGCCATATTGGTAACGAATTTCTTGTGTATTGATTGAGGCCCCATCGATTTTATCGGGGGAAATGGAGCGATTGGCTTAATCGCTTCCACCGTTCCCGGTGATGATTTGAGTCGGGCGTAGTCCATGAAAGTCAATGAGTTGCGAAAAATGTAAATGACCACTGATGATGGCATCAATAGATGCTGATAAAGGGCTTTTTTTGACGGCTTTTTGTAAGATTTTTGTTTTTCTTTTTCCGATTTGATTAGGCAAGTTGGTGCCATAGCCCCAGAAAGGTCGATGGCTGATGCTCCAAACTGGCTTATTTGACTGACGATTACTATAGGTATTGATTTCGTTCAGTTGACCACTATAAAGTGACGTTAGGGCTTTTTGTTGCGTGGTTTTAATGCTGGCAGTATCGAGTATGGCCAGTTGTAATGAACTTAAGGTGGTAAACCAAGGCGAGGTATTTTCGATACATTTGTCGAAGTGATGCCTAGGGGCTAAATAACGAAACCAACCTTCACCGGCTCTTTTATATGTTTCATGGTTACCCCGTGAAAAAATAAAAGGCGCAGTGAGTAACATGGGCGTAGCTGGTGTAAACCAGTCGGCATCCCAAGTGGCTTGATTATGGCCAAAGGGCGTGTTTGCGCAATTATCGTTGTTTTTAGGGCTGGGAGATTCTCGATAAATATAATCGCCAGTATGGATGATCAAGTCAGGATTAAGTAATGTAATTTGTGTTGAGGTTTGATGGGAAGGCCAGAGGCTAGGATTATTATAAAATTGATAAAATTGTTCATAATCATGAGCTTTACATCCAGCATCACCGATCAAAATAATCCGTTTTACTGGTGCTGGGTTGATGGCAAAAAGCTGTTTGTTCAATGTGATTTGATGAGCTGATAGGGGTAATAAGGTGCGACAGACGAGGGTTGGATAATGAACGGTCGCTAAAGCTCTAACTTGTATTTTACTGGACTTATTATTAATGCTCATATTGGGACAAACTTGATGGGTTTGAAGGTTGTCAATTGGGGATGTTTCTATTAATTCAATCACTTGCGTGGTGTGTTGTAACCAAGGTGACGAATGCATTGTGGCTGAACATACCCATGTAGGTGTCAACAGGAGCAATGTGATGATAAAAGTGACGCGGCGCCACGAAGCAGTAAGGATCAGCATTATGGACTGTTTACCTAATTTGACTTGAGATCTCAGGTGAAGTGTAGACGAATATCACTTTATAGGGGGGCTGATAAGAGTGATAATGCGATTGGTACTGTCGATTAAGGCTTATTTAGTGTTAATTGGCATGAGAATAGATGGAATCGAATACTTATTAGGGGGATTACAGACTGAAATAATGAATGTCCGTCACTAAATAAGAATCTAAATAAAAAGTAAATATAGATTTTACTTTATTTGTTCACTCTGTAACGTATGCACTTTTTTGTTGTATTTTTAATTTCTTCTTTATTAATGTGTTGGCATGATTTTAAATTTGTTTTTCTATTTTGACTAAAGTATACCGTTGGGGGTTTGTTGATGAATAATCGGATGTCTAAATTGGCAATATCACTATGATGAGCAAGCTCAAGCGCCTTATGTGTTTAATTCAACGACAGGCGAGTTGATCACTTTTGATGATGTGAGTTTTGTTAAAGTCAAAGATGCGTATGCCTTATCGCATTCTTTAGGGGGATTATTTTCTTGGGAAATCGATGCTGATAATGGCGACATTCTTAATGCCATGAATGAAGGTCTAGGTAATGGCAGTGACAATGGTGGTGACAGTGATACGGTGACAAACTTAGCGCCGAGTGCCCATGCGGGGCAAGCGCAAAGTGTCACTGGAACGGTGGATGTGGCCTTAGAGGGGTCGTTATCACGGGATCCAGAAGGAGAAAATCTAACCTATTTATGGCAGCAATTATCAGTGGAGCGGTAATATTAAGCAATGCAGATACCAGTCTTGACTCCAGCTTGAGCGTGACAGCGGGTGATACATTCAGTGTTACTGCGGTTGGAAGTGATGCTGACGATGACAGCTTAGTGTATCAATGGAGTGTGCCGAGTGAATTAATGGCGACAGCTCAATGCACTGATATACTTAATCTTGTTGCGCCCAGTGTGGAAGAGCTAAGCCAATATTCTCTTACCGTAATCGTATCTGATGGTGCGTTGGATGTCAGTGCGAGTCTATATGCTGTTTGGCAAGCAGATACTTTTTACCAACAGGGAGATGCAGTGAGCCATGACTCATTGGTTTGGACGGCCAAATACTGGACTAAAGGTGATACGCCTTCATTAACCACGCAGCCATGTCCACTTGAGAGTAATATTAATGTCAGGCGATTGTGTTTCAAGCGGGAGAGCAAACGCAGCATAATGGTAGACAATGGCAAGCGGCGTGGTGGACACAAGGCGATGAACCGGGGACCGCGAAAGTGTGGAAAGATATCGGTGAAGCGGTGTGTGATTGATCACTTAAGCAGACGCTTATGGGCAAAATGAGTGTTTGTCACATTTAACTTGTTAAGGTTTCCATAAGGAACTCTCTATCAATGAGTTTACAAGAAAAAAGAAGGTTAACCATTCTCTTTTTTCTTCATATTGAATGCTTTATTATATCCCTAATCCCGTTGAAATGGCAGGAACCAACGGGATTAGGGATCTCCCTTGGAAAGATGTACTAATCGTTAAAAAGGACATTATTGTTGCGAGTGTTTACGTTTCATTTAAATTTAAGCTATCACGAATTTATGCCTTTCTATCAAGGACACATTCAAAATGTGGAGGTCAGGGATGTGTCAGGTCAGATTATTTGGATCCATGGCCGACATTTCAGAACCTTTTTTACCTTAAAGGCGTTAAAGGGCTGTTTAAACTCACATTGAATGAGCGTGGTGGAATAATTTCTTTGCAAAAAATAGAGTAGTTGCTTCAAACGATTGATTGATTTTTTCATTTGTTGTGATATTGTACGTGTATGATTAAGTATATGTTATCTGTGTTTTTATTGATTTTATTTGTGTCTTAATTCCCTTCTTATTGTTATTCATTCAAATGTCACTGCTTGATTTTTTCGCCGATTATAACGGTTGAAATCGTCTTTTTTATCTATTTTTCAAATTCTTATCTTGCTCATTACATGTGAATGCTGTAACAATAATGTTGCCTGTCGGATAATAATATGTTTAAAAACTCTTAATAACAAAGAAGCGACAGGTTATGGAGAGAAGTCATTATGCAAGAAAGTAGAAGGAATTTTAACCGCTCTGTACTCGCTATTACTATTATGGCTGCAATGGGAATGTCACTTCCGGTCAAGGCGGTTTCTTTTAATTGGGGAGAAGTTGATGGAACGTTTGATTCGACTTTTTCGGCGGGTGCGAGTTGGCGGGCACAAGAGCGGGATTGGGATAATCAAATCGGTAAAGTGAATCATCCTCGTTTTGATTGGACGGGGTATTCCGCCTTCACGGGTAATATTATTTATACACCTGCACAAATTTGGTCTCAACCCGGCTCCTATTCTAGTAATGGTGATTTGAGTGATTTACTTTATTCTCAAGGTGATACCACCTCTGAAATGGTAAAAGGACTACATGAGCTGTCATTGAATTATGAAAATTATGGTGTGTTTGTGCGGGGCATGTACTTTTATGACAGAGTGTTAGTAGAAAGTGATTTCGAATTTACTGATCCATTAACCGATAAATCTTATGATGCTTGTGCTGACAGTAAGGCATCAGAAGTGCAGTGCAAGGATGTGCGCTTATTAGATGCGTTTGTTTACGCTAATTTTGATTTGAATCAAGGCGAAAATCCACTGGCTATTCGTGTCGGGCAGCAAGTAATTTCTTGGGGAGAAAGTACCTTAATTGCTCATGGTATTGGGGTGATCAATCCCGTTGATTTAAATATTCTTAATGCGCCAGGTGCAGAACTTAAAGAAGCCTATCGCCCTCAAGGCATGCTATGGGCATCCCTTGGGATCACCCATGAATTATCGGTAGAAGCTTTTTATCAATATGATTGGCAAGAGGTGTGGGTACCGACTTCAGGCTCCTTCTTTTCCACCAATGATTTTGCCGGTTTTGGCGGTTATCATCAAAATGCACAGTTGGGATTCAATGCCAATCCCGATATGAATATTGATTTCTTATTATCGGAGTACAACGATTTTCTTGCCCTTATGGCCTCAAACAGCTTAACACCCGAGCAGTTAGAGCAATATGCGTTGGCTTACCCGACAAAAGCCACCTTGGTGAAAGACAGTCAATCGGCGAGCAACGATGGTCAGTGGGGGGTGAAGTTTGGCTATTATGCACCTGATTTAGGTGAAACAGAGTTTGGTTTGTATTACATGAATTATCATAGCCGTCGGCCATTAATTAGCGGCACGACGGCCAATTTCACCGCAGAGGCCGTTGCCAGAGATTTGTTATATTTGGGTGGTTTAGCGGAAAATGGTACGACCATGGACCGCAGTGAATTATTGAATTTAGAGACGTTCTCAAAAGCACAAATTGTTTACCCTGAAGATATTCAACTCATTGGGTTTAGTTTTAATACCTTAGTGGGTGATACGTCGGTGGCAGGTGAAATCGCGCACCGTTTAGATGAGCCATTACAAATTGATGATGTCGAGTTGTTGTTTGCAGCGATGCCGCAACAACTTGCTAATGCAGATGATGATCTTGTCGATGATTATAGCCATCTAGATGGTGTATCGCAAATGGAAGTGGTTGAGCCTGGCGAAACGGCTGATGGCTATATTCGCACCGATACTACTCAAGCACAGGTGACGTTTACGCATTTATTTGGTCCCTCACTGGGGAATGATGGTGTGACGGCGTTGGCGGAAATAGGCGCTATTTGGATCCATGATATGCCAGGATTTAATGAATTACGGCTTAATGGTCCGGGTACCGCCAATTCGGGAGGTAATCTAGCAAAGCCTGGGATCATCCAAGCATTACATAACGGTCCTGAAACCAATCCATTCCCGACTGATTTTGCTTGGGGCTATCGTTTTGTTTTAAAAACTGACTACAACAATATTTTTGCGGGAGTCAATATGTCACCTCGGTTTATTTTCTCTCACGATGTTGAGGGGATAACCCCAGATCCCTTGTATTTATTTACGGAAGATAAAAAATCAATTGCTGTGGGGTTAGGTTTTGACTATCAAAGTAGCTGGGCAGCGGATGTATCCTACAACACTTATTTTGATGGGGTTGGGACGACCAACACCTTAGAAGATAGGGATTATATTTCATTTAATATTAAATACTCTATATAAACCACTAGAAAATAAGCACTCGAGATCAAGTACTAGAAGTTGAGTACTTGAGATCAATATAAGGATATCAGTATGAAAAATTTAGGTTTATTATCTACCGCCTTGGTTATTGCTTTGACAGGCCAAAGTGTTCAAGCTAAAGTGACAGAGGCTGAGGCTGTAAAGTTAACGACCACGTTGACCCCGTTTGGAGCAGAAAAAGCGGGTAATAAAGATGGCTCTATTCCTGCTTGGAATGGGGGGATCACTAAGCCTGTTGCAGGCTATAATACTGGTATGCATCATCTTGATCCTTTTCCAAAGGATGAAATTGAGTTTACCATTACCAATAAGAATAAAGCGCAATATAAAGCCTTGTTAACCCCCGGACAACTGCAGTTATTTAGTTTATATCCTGATACATTCAAGATGAATGTTTATCAAACGCGTCGTAGTGCTTCATTTCCTGAGTTTGTTTATGACGCCACAAAAGCGAATGCGACACGTGCGAAGCTGGTGGATGGGGGCAACGGCATTGTCGGCGCGGCTATCGGGATCCCGTTTCCTATTCCTGCAAATGGGTTAGAAGTGATTTGGAATCATGTGTTGCGTTTTCGTGGTGTGGATCTAAAGAGCTCTCGTAGTCAGGCTGCACCGACATCGGGCGGAAGTTATACGCTTGTTGAGACGAAAGAAGAGCTGCGGTCTGTGTACTCTCGTCCAGAAATGAGTACCGATAAACTGTCTAGAGACAATACCTTGTTTTATTTTAAACAGGTAGTGACACAACCAGCCCGCTTAGCAGGAACGGCTCTATTAGTTAAAGAAACCATGGATCAGGAGAAGCTACCACGTCAAGCATGGACATATAATACGGGTCAGCGCCGGGTACGTAAAGCGCCCAATGTGGCGTTTGATACCCCTGGTACGGTGTCTGATGGGTTAAGAACTACTGATGACTTTGATATGTTTAACGGCTCGCCAGATCGTTATCAATGGGAATTGGTGGGTAAGCAAGAGCTTTATATTCCATACAATGATTATAAGTTGCATTCCGATAAGTTGGAATATGATCAAATCTTACAGCCAGGACACATCAATCCAGAATATGTACGCTATGAAAAGCACAGAGTTTGGGTGGTTAAAGCGACGTTAAAAGAGGGCATGCGTCATATTTATAAGAGCCGTGTTTTCTACATAGATGAAGATTCTTGGCAAATTGCCGCAGCGGATCTCTATGATAACCGTGATGAGCTATATCGGGTGGCAATGGCCCATGGGTTAAATTATTACGAAGTGCCGACCCAATGGAGTACGTTAGAAGTGTTTCATGATCTACAGTCACGTCGATATATTGCCATGGGATTAGATAACGAAGGGCGTATGTATGATTTTGGTGCGCGTTTAAGCGAAGCAAACTTTACCCCAGCGGCTTTAAGGCGAACCGGTATACGTTAACCGTTAATAATGATGCTTGCTTAACTGTTATTTGAGCAAGCATCGCTGTGATTTTATTTATGTTCCGTTGAAAAGCGGGCTGGGTGTGACCCCTTATTATGCTCAGTAAATGATAAGGAGGTGTTAACTTAAAAGGAAGTTTGTATGTGGTTGAGCATACTTCGATATCGCCTATTAGCGATACTCTGTTTATTATGCGTTCAACATCCTCTGGTTGCTGAAGATTTTGAACGTACTGAAACAAATAATTTTTTTAATGATCCTATTCAGCCTTTAGCGAGCCAAGCCTTAGTCCTTGATATTGTGTCAATGCAAGAGACTGCCATTGCAGTTGGTGAGCGTGGGCATATTTTTAGCTTCAAGGAGCAATGGCAACAAGTCCACTCGCCAACTCAAGCGCTGCTCACCAAAGTCTTTTTATTAACCCCTTCTTTAGGCTGGGCTGTGGGTCATGATGCGACCATTTTACATACCCAAAATGCAGGTCAAAGTTGGCAGTCACAAATGCAGTCATCCCGCATTGAAAAACCATTTTTAGATGTGTTGTTTTTTGATGAACAGCATGGTGTGGCGGTTGGGGCTTATGGGCTATTTTATCGTACTCACAATGGCGGGCGTAGTTGGGAAAGTGAGTATCATCAAGAATTATTATTCGATGAAGATATTGCTTATCTTGAAGAGTTAAAAAACGAAGATATGACCTTTTACTTATCTGAGCGTAGCACATTGTTACCGCATTTTAATCGTATTATTGCCTTATCAGATGCTCGATTATTAATGGTGGGAGAACTCGGCTTAGTCGCGGTTTCTCATGACTTAGGCCAACATTGGCACAAGAAAAAATTAACTTATGAAGGTTCTTTTTTCAATGCTATTGAGGCCGGTAATGCGGTGTATGTGATGGGATTGCGGGGCCACTTATTTAAATCATCAGATTTATCGACTTGGCAAGCTATCGACTTACCGATTGAAGCCACCATTAATGGGGTGATGGCGTTAAAAGATCACGGGATTAGGATCGTCGGTAATGCCGGTGTGATCATTGATGTGGATTTAGATGATAAGAGTCGATTGGTACAGCAACGCCAAGGTGAAAGTGTGGTAGCTATTGCAGAGTTATCCAATGGAGAGCGTTGGATTGCAGGCAACAAGGGCCTTGCTCGATTAACAGAAAACCAATAAATATAATAACAATAGGGCTGAAAGATGTTAGAAAAATGGGTTAATGGGCTGGAGTCGTTTCTATTTCGCCAAAGAGCCTTTGTCATTGGTGTCTTTATTATCATTACAGTGTGTTTAGGCTATCAAGCCAGCTTACTGAAGATGGACGCGGCTTTTGTGAAAAACATTCCGCTAAACCATCCGTATATGCAGACTTATCTTAAGCACCAAAAGCAATTTGGTGGTGCTAATAGCATCATGGTTGCGGTTGAAGATACCAGCGGGAGTATTTTCAATCCCGCCTTTTTTGATACATTGAAGAATGTGCATGATCAATTGTTCTTCATTCCCGGTGTTGATCGTGCTCAGGTGAAGTCTCTTTTTTCGCCTTCAACGCGATTTACCGAAGTGGTGGAGGATGGTTTTGCGGGCGGCCCTGTGATCCCCGCTGATTTTACGGTGACGCCAGAAGGATTAGCCGTTGTTCGCAGCAATATTGAAAAGGCAGGAATTGTAGGGCGGTTAATCGCACAAGATTATTCTGCGGCTATGGTAAAAGCGCAGCTGCTGGATTTTGACCCACAAACGGGCGAGCCATTAGATACGCTAGCGTTTGCGGCGCAGTTAGAGCAGCAGCTTAGAAAGCAGTATGAAACCGATGGCATAAAAATTCATATTATCGGCTTTGCTAAAATGGCTGGTGATGTGGCTGACGGTGCCAAAGGCGTTGTACTGTTTTTCTTATTGGCGATTTTCATTACTGCCATCATGGTGTATTTGTTTTCACGTTCTTTATTATTAACCTTGTTGCCACTCGTGTGCAGTTTAGTGGCGGTCAGTTGGCAATTAGGTTTATTGACCTTAGTGGGGTTTGGTTTAGATCCCATGTCAATACTCATTCCTTTTTTGGTTTTTGCCATTGGGGTCAGTCATAGCGTTCAAATGATCAATGGCGTTAAGCGTCATGTGCTGGCAGGACACAGTACCAAAGCGGCAGCCGCTTTTGCCTTTCGCAGCTTGCTGATCCCCGGTGGTATTGCCCTCTTATCCGATACGGTGGGGTTTTTAACGTTACTGACCATCGATATTGGGATTATACGTGAGTTGGCCATTTCGGCATCACTGGGTGTTGCAGTCATTATTTTAACCAATTTAATCTTATTGCCATTATTGATTTCTTATACCCATATACGCGTGAAGGTGCAGCCGAGCGCGGTGGCGATGATTCCCGTTTGGCGGCGGTTATCAAGATTTGCCACGCCCAAATATGCGGTGGTTATTTTGTCTGTCACTGGCGTGTTATATCTTTGGGGGGCGCAGCAAGCGAGTCAAATGAAAATAGGTGACTTAAATGCGGGGGCGTCGGCTTTGCATCAAGGTGCGCGGTATAATCAAGATACCTTTTTTATTACCGATCATTTCTCTATCACCACGGATGTGATGACGATCATCGTCGAAGCCTTTCCTGAAGCGTGTACTTACCATGATACCTTGTCTCAAGTTGATGAATTCGAGTGGCTATTAAGTAATACGGTGGGCGTTGAGTCGACGGTGAGTTTGGCATCGGTTGCCAAAAGGGTGAATACGGGATTTAACGAAGGTAATCCCAAATGGCATATTTTACCGCGCACGACAGCCAGTTTAGTGCAAGCGGTAGGACGCGTGCCCACGACCTCGGGTTTGTTAAATCGTGATTGCTCTGTGATGCCCGTTTATGTTTTTTTAACCGATCATAAAGCCGATACGATTGAGCGTGTATTGGCTAAAGTGAAACAGTTAACCCTAGAGATGAATACTGATAAGTTACGCTTTACATTAGCTTCTGGTCCTGTAGGGGTCATGGCGGCAACTAATGAAGCGGTGGCGGCAGCTCAATTACCGATGATGTTATATGTTTATGGCGCGGTATTTATCTTGTGTTTAATCAGCTTTCGATCGCTGAAAGCCACATTAGCAGTCATTATTCCTCTTTACGTGGTATCAACCCTTGCGCAAGCTTTAATGACGTACCTGGGTATAGGCTTGGCGGTCAGTACGTTACCTGTGATAGCGCTAGGGGTCGGTATTGGAGTGGATTATGGTATTTATATTTTATCGACCATGGCAGTGAGGTTACGTGAGGGGATGTCAGTACAAGATGCTTACTATGAAGCCCTTGTTGAACGGGGCAGTGCAGTGGTCTTTACTGGTCTGACCTTGGCCGTTGGGGTCAGCACTTGGTTTTTTTCGGCGTTAAAGTTTCAAATGGACATGGGAATATTACTGACTTTTATGTTTTTAGTTAACATGTTGGGTGCCATAATTATTTTACCTGCACTGGCTGCAGTATTCTGGCGACAGCCCAAGTAATATCAAGTTAAAGAGGAGCTTGGCTCCTCTTTTTTTTGAATAAATAGTCTTAATTCTTGATTGTTATTTCAGTTGACTCGCTTTAGATGTTAAAAACATGTAGGGGAGGTGGATGTACCACTAAAATAATCCTCGAAATATAGTGGATTTAGTAATAAACTTCGCCCCATGACCTAGGTCACATTTTGGGCTCAGGTCATTTCTTTAAAGCATCCAAAAATTATAAAAGCGCGGCTATAGACCCTTAAGGAAACAGCAACATGGCCTTGAAAGATGCAATGCCTTCAGTATTACTTGAAAATGTAGTAAATCTTATTCATTCCAAAGTACCTAATTCTCATGCGAAACAAGTTGAGCAATTTGCCAATTGCCTCTATGCGCATATGTCAAAAGACGATCTCAATGCCCGTAATGACAGTGATCTGTATGGTGCGGTGTTGAGTCAATGGAACGCATTAAATAAGACATCGGTAGGCAAAGGACATATTCGGGTTTATAACCCGAGTCAATCAAAGCATGGGTGGGAGTCGGTTCATTCGGTGATTGAAGTTATTCAGCCGGATATGCCTTTTCTCGTTGATTCAATTGGTATGGCAATCAACCGTTTTGGCATTACTGCCCATATGTTGTTACACACGCCGATGTCGATTGAACGTAAAGATGGCGATGTTACCCATGTCAGTTACAGCGATGAAGGTCGTGAAGGGATTGAAAATGTAGCTGTTTTTTTGATTGAAATTGACAGACAAAGCAGCAACGAAGACATTAAATTATTAGAAAAAGAAATTGCTTCTGTTGTGGGTGATGTCGCGGCTTCCGTTGATGATTGGCAAGCCATGGCAACCAAATTAACCGAAACTATCGCAGAATTGGATCATCGTCCTTATCCTGGTGCAAAATCTGAACTGGAAGAAACTTCTCGTTTCTTAACCTATCTTAATAATCATCATTTTACGTTATTGGGTTATCGTCGTTATGACTTACGTAAAGTGGAAGGAGATGTCGAGCTGATAGCGGATAAAGAGTCCAGTTTAGGACTCTTTAAAAAGTCGGCCAAATCGCAAACTGAAAATGGATTACTGTTATCTAATTTTTCAGAAATGGCCCGTAAAGAAGCCTTGGATGAGAGTTTACTGGTACTGACGAAAAGCAGCGAGAAAAGCCGTGTGCATAGGCCTGCGTATGTCGACTATATCGGTATTAAACGTTTCAATGAAGCAGGTGATGTGATCGGAGAAGATCGTTTTATCGGTCTATACGCGTCAAATTTATATAACCGCAGTCCGCGTGAAATCCCGTTATTAGCTGAAAAAGTGGAGCGTGTGCTACTGGCTTCTGGACTCGCGCCACGTTCACATGATCATAAAGCATTGCTACATATTTTAGAAACATTGCCCCGTGATGAACTTATTCAGGCTAATGTTAAAGAGCTTTCCCATATCGCTCATGGTGTATTGGAGATGCAAGATAGGGACAGATTGAAACTGTTTGTTCGCAAAGACGGTTTCGGACGTTTTCTGTCATGCCTAGTGTATGTCTCGAAAGATCGATATAACACTAAGTTACGTGAAGATACGCAACGCATTTTAGCGCAACATTTTAGCAGTAATGAAAGTGTTGAATTCACCACTTACTTTTCAGAGTCGACATTGGCTCGAACTCATTACATTATCAAAGTTGATAATAACAATATGGATGTGGACGTGGCTGCGATTGAGAAAAATTTAATGGAAGCTGCGCGCTCTTGGGAAGATAAATTAAGCAGTGCCTTAGTCAGTGCGCAAGGTGAAGAAACGGGAACCAGCTTAGTGAAACGCTACGTTGATTCCTTTCCACGCAGTTATAAAGAAGATGTGCTGCCGACTTCATCCGTGGTGGATATCGAGCATCTAGAAGCGTTAGATGACGATCATAAATTGGGTATGTTGTTCTATCAGCCTCAGGAAACGGCGCTTAAAAACAGTAAAGTACGTTTAAAACTCTTTCACAAAGATGAACCTATTCATCTGTCTGATGTGCTTCCTATGTTGGAAAACTTCGGTCTTAGAGTGATTAATGAACGCCCTTATGAAGTGATCACCGCTGATGGTGCGACTTATTGGATTTTAGATTTCCTGATGACGGCGCAAGCCGTTGCCAGTGATAATTTGACAGATAGCCAAGATCGATTTCAAACGGCATTAGCTCAAGTTTGGAATAAAAAGCTTGAAGATGATGGTTTTAACCGTTTAGTCCTGTCAACAGGGTTAACGGGGCGTGAAGTGTCTGTATTACGTGCGTATGCGAAGTACATGCGTCAAATTGATTCGACTTTCAGTCAAGCTTATATCGAAGAGACCTTTAGTCGCTATCCTCAAATTGCGGACTTATTGGTTAAAATGTATATCCGTAAATTTAATCCTAAATTGAAAACACGTACCGTCAATAAGTTCGTGGAGCAAATTGATTTACGTTTAAATGATGTATCCAGCTTGGATGACGACCGTATTATTCATCGCTACCTTGACTTGATCAACGCCACTAATCGAACCAATTTCTATCAAGTGACAGAGCAAGGCGATGTTAAGCCTTATATTTCTTTCAAATTTGCGCCAGGGCAAATTCCTGAAATGCCACGTCCTTTGCCCAAATATGAGATTTTTGTTTATTCACCGCGCGTTGAAGGTGTGCACCTTCGTGGTGGTAAAGTGGCCCGAGGTGGATTACGTTGGTCGGATCGCCGAGAAGATTTCCGTACAGAAGTCTTAGGCTTAGTGAAAGCACAACAAGTGAAGAATACGGTGATTGTGCCTGTGGGCGCGAAAGGGGGCTTTGTTTGTAAACAGCTGCCAACAGAAGGAGGTCGTGAAGCCTTTTTTGCTGAGGGACAAGCTTGTTATAAGTTGTTTATCCGTGGGTTATTAGATATCAGTGATAACATTATTAATGGTGAAATTGTGCCGCCTGATAATGTCGTGCGTCACGATGAAGATGATGCTTACCTTGTTGTCGCTGCCGATAAAGGGACCGCAACCTTCTCTGATATCGCCAATGGTATTGCGCAGGAGTATGACTTCTGGCTGGGCGATGCGTTTGCCTCCGGTGGCAGTAATGGCTATGACCATAAGAAAATGGGGATCACGGCTCGTGGCGCTTGGGAATCCGTTAAGCGTCATTTCCGTGAAATGGGCGTTAATTGTCAAACAACTGATTTCACTTGCTTAGCTGTAGGGGATATGGGCGGTGATGTGTTTGGTAACGGTATGTTGTTATCGACCCATACACGCTTGGTTGCTGCTTTTAATCATATGCATATCTTTATTGACCCAAATCCTAATGTTGAAAAGAGTTATGCGGAACGTGAACGTTTATTCGTGTTACCGCGTTCAAGCTGGGAAGATTATAATAAAGAATTGATTTCTAAAGGCGGTGGGGTTTTTCTTCGGTCGGCTAAATCGATCCACTTATCCAGTGAAATGAAAACCATGTTGGGCACACAAAAAGCCAACATGACGCCAATTGAACTGTTAAAACAGTTACTGAAAATGGAAGTGGACTTACTCTGGAATGGCGGTATTGGCACCTATGTGAAGGCATCGAGTGAATCGCATGCTGAAGTGGGTGATCGCGCCAATGACAACTTGCGTGTCAATGGTAATGAAGTGAAGGCAAAAATCATTGGCGAAGGCGGAAATTTAGGCTGTACTCAGCTGGGTCGTATTGAATATAGTGCCAATGGTGGCCGTATGAATACTGACTTTGTCGATAATGTTGGCGGTGTAGATTGTTCTGATATCGAAGTCAATATCAAAATATTATTGAATGCGGTTGTCGCTGAAGGTGAGATGACACTGAAGCAACGTAATCGCCTGCTTGAGGATATGACGGAAGAAGTCAGTCGCATCGTATTGGACGATTGCAAAGCCCAAACTCGTAGTATTTCGGTCACACAAGTGACAGGAGGAGACGATCTTAAAGAACAAATTCGTTTCATTCATTATCTTGAAAAAGAAGGAAAGCTCGATCGCGCCTTAGAGTTCTTGCCTACAGAAGATGATTTAGCGGATCGCTTAGTCAAAGGTTTGTCTTTGACGCGTCCAGAGCTATCTGTGTTGGTGGCTTATGCGAAAATGATATTGAAAGAACAGTTATTAATCCCTGAAATAACAGAAGATCCTTTCATCAAACAGGCATTGGTTGCGTATTTCCCCGAGCAATTACAAGCGAAATATACGGTAAACATGGATCAACATCCATTGAAAGGTGAGATTATTGCCACTTCTTTGGCGAATGGTCTTGTCAATGACATGGGACTGAACTTTGTTCAGAGAATGCAGGATGAAACAGGGGCAACGATCACTGAAGTGGCGACCTGTTATACCATAGCCAGTGAAGTCTTTAGCTTAGGTAATATGACTAATGACATCATTGCATTGAATGGTTTGATGCCCGCATTAGTTCAGTGTGAAATGTTACATCAATTAAGGCGTAATATTCGTCGCGCGAGTCGTTGGTTCTTACGTCATCGTAACCGCAATATGAGCATTGAACAAGGTGTGGCTTTCTTTAAGCCCGTCTTTGATGAACTCAATGAGACCGTTCATCAGTATATGGTGCAAGGTGAAGTGGAGACTATTCAGTCTGAAGCTGAGGCGTTGGTGAATGAAGGCGTTCCTGAAAAACTGGCCATGTCAGTTGCCAACATCAGTACCTTATTTTCAGTATTGGATATTGCTCAAATAGTCGATTTAGAATCTAAGTCAATTAGTTTAGTGGCCGAAACGTACTTCAAGTTAGGCTCTAAAGTTGATTTACATTGGTTCTTAGATCAAATCAGTGCACAGCCCGTGAGTAACCACTGGCAAGCATTGGCGAAAGCGGCCTTCAGAGAGGAGCTTGATTGGCAGCAACGCTCGCTTTGTTCTGTTGTGCTACGCAGTTGCACAAAAGAGTTAGCGGCAGAGCCTTTGATAGAAGAGTGGGTTGAAGGTCATAAAGGTTTACTGGAAAGATGGTTCCATATGTTGGCTGATTTTAAAACATCACAAAGCCATGAGTTTGCTAAGTTCTCTGTTGCATTACGTGAGCTGAATTTACTCATCCTTCATTGTGAAGGTCACACCTAAATCATCATTTTATTAATGGCCCTGGCAATTGCTGGGGCTTTTTTTAGTGTTAGAGGAAAGCATGTTTTATAAAATTGCACAAAAGTTCATGTTTAAAATGGATGCAGAGCGCGCGCATGAGCTTGCACTTTGTAGTTTAAAGTTAACGGCACATTCTCCTTTTAATGGACTTTATGCACAAAAGGTCAAATCTGCCCCTGTGACGGTGATGGGGATTACTTTTCCCAATCCTGTTGGCTTGGCAGCAGGTTTAGATAAAAATGGTGAGTGCATTGATGCCTTTCATGCCATGGGTTTTGGATTTGTGGAAGTGGGCACAGTGACTCCCAAAGCGCAGTTTGGTAACCCTAGACCGCGATTGTTTAGGCTTGAGAAGGCTCAAGCGATTATTAATCGTATGGGGTTTAATAATAAAGGGGTCGATTATCTTGTCAATAATTTAAAGTTAATGCAGTCGAACGCTTTGGTTGGTGTCAATATTGGTAAGAATAAAGATACGCCCGTTGAGCAAGGTAAAGATGATTATTTAATCTGTATGGATAAAGTTTATCCTTATGCTGCTTATATTACGGTAAATATCTCATCACCCAATACACCTGGGCTGAGAAGTTTACAATATGGCGCCTTACTCGATGAGCTGTTATTGAGTCTTAAAGATAAGCAGGCCGAGTTGACACAAAAACACGGAAAATATGTGCCGCTGGCATTAAAAATTGCCCCTGATTTATCCATGGATGAAATCAAAGACATCGCAACGTCGGTGATTAATAGTCAATTTGATGGCATTATTGCCACCAACTCGACGTTAGAGCGAGAAGCAGTCAAGCATTTACCGTTTGGGAATGAAGCGGGAGGCTTAAGTGGTCAGCCACTCAATCATTTATCGACTTCAGTGGTGCAGCAGCTATCAGATTGTGTTGATGGCAAAGTGCCAATCATTGCCGTTGGGGGAATTACTACGGCGATTGATGCGCGGGATAAATTTGATGCCGGGGCGAGTTTAATTCAAATTTATTCTGGATTTATTTACCAAGGTCCTCAATTAATAAAACGCATTATGGATGCTTATAGTATTAAATAACAGGTTATTCAATTTATAGTTGTATTTGAAATAAGATTTCTTTATCTTATGGGACATAATGTAGATCTTATTTCGATGTTTTGTTTATAAGGATATAAATTAACTTTGATATAGGTGAAAATATCAACTATTATCACCTTGTATGACTATGATAGGTAGAGGTTATGTTGTTAATGCCAAACAAGGAATGGCAATGGGTGTATAACGATAGTTACAATGTATTAAGTATTTCGTTAGGCGATGAAATGGAATTTTTAACGCCATATACACCAAAAGTCTTAATCCCCGATGCGCTAGCATCACTGACATTTAGTGTCGAACATGCTAAGTTTTATATTCAGGTACTCGATCGTTTGAGTAGAGCATTGTCTTGCGATGATGCCTATATTGTACAGATGGCGTTAAACGCCACTGCAGCTCACTTTTTATTGAAACCTGAGATGCCTAAATCTTGGTATTTCTCTGTGTCTGACTTTTGTGTTTTTAGTGAGACAGGAAAGTTATTTCATTTACAAACGCGCAATGATCAAGTCACTGTTTTAGTGATTGAATCAGGTTTTCAGGCTTCTTTAGTGATGTTACTTTCAGAAAGCTGTTTATTATCGGATAAAAAAACGTTAAAGCAATTTGAGACCATAAAAGTGATGCATGATCGGCTGATCCCGTTACTGATCAGGGAGCAAGTGCAAGTGGTTGCAGCATAGAACCCTTTTTTGTTTTATTGATAATTTATCTTTTTGATTGAAAGGGTTAGGCTGTATTTTCTCTCATCGGCCAGATGATTTGTTGTTTTATTCTGATCCCAATCTTCTTAAAATGGGTTGGTTTATTGTTTATGCCCAATATGCCCATGAAGAAATGTGTCGACATGCGCTTTTGCATCGAAAATATGATCGAAAGAGAGTCCAAGTGAACGTTCAAAAGTGGCTTGCACCATTAAGGGGGCAATAAGCTGGCTCAGTAAGATCATCAACTCTCCTGAGACCAGTTCACCCGTTTGTTGATATTGTTGCAATATGCCCGTAATACGGGCTGTGTTTTTATTGAGTATAGCAGCGGCTGGCCGCAGTTCTTTATGCCTGGGGAGCTCAGTCATCAAGTTAAGTACCGCGGCGCCAAATAAGGCATTGCTTTTCTTATAAGCAATCACAATATTATAAAGATCATCTTCTAGTCTTCCTGAAAAAATCACTTGTCCTATCTCTGATTTTGCTAAAAGATCGGTTAAAGCTTGAGTGATTAAGTCCGATTTTGAACCAAAACGCCTGAACAAGGTGGTTTCATTAATGGACACTCGCTTTGCTATTTCACTCATCGAAGTGTTGATATACCCTTGTTGGGAATAGACATTGACGGTCGCAGTAAAGATATCGGATTGGTTAATTTTTTTAGGCATGAGGGTTTCTGCTTAACTGTTGGTGTTTATTATCATGATATTCATCACTTATATTGTTATGTTATCGTGATAAGTGATTTAGCTATTTTATAATAAAATGAGACAAAAAGGGATATATTACCTCAATTTATCTTATTTCTATTGATAGTTAAATCCATTGAATATGCATGTTTTCAGAGTCCGTAAAAATGCGTCATTCAAGGCGCGTTATTGTATTAATGCTTATTGCCTTTTAATATGTGCATGCCGATGTCGGTGTCGGTGTTTTTATTGGTTCCCAAGGGGTTGACTCTTATAAATAAAGAGGAAACACGTTTATCCTGCGTTATTCAGTATCGACTTAGGATCACTAAGTCATCAACTCAAGAAGACCGTCATGGTCGTTCACTCACATCCATGCGATCACGACATTTGTCATCTGACCTATATGGATAGAGGAAATGTCCTATTGTTGTCTGGAACCACAAAGACCTAAACATCAGATGACGGGAATGTCATTCATGCAGGAGCAATTAACGACCTTGCCTAAAAGCGTTTTAATGCTAGCGGGATCCTGCATCTTCAAGTGGCTTGGGATATATTAACCTGAACTCGGGATAATGAGTGTCAGATTTACTTTTTATCATTTATAAATCATACCATTATGGAACATCGGGTGAGTCTATCTCCTCACCTCCTGCTGAGTGCCAACATTATTGTCGATATTAAGGTGGGTTAATATTGTAATAGACTGTTATTGCTATAAATTACAATAAAGATAAAGATAAAGATAAAGATAAAGATAAAGGCAAAGTAGTGGGATTAAACGGTGCTGATTAAATAGAGTCCAGATCATATTATCTTCTTTTGTTTTTTGTTCTCGTTAGCTTGTTTCTCTAATGGATGGTTGAATATTGATCGCTCTTATTGCAGGTTATGGCTTGCAATAAAGTTTTTTTACGCCTATATTCTCAACTCAAAATGAGATGTTGTTTTATACTTTTAAAAATGTCGGTTATTGAGGCTCTATATTCTTCACTGGACATAATGGCTTTTGTGCCACATCGAATATGCCATAAATGAATAATTGTCCTAAATTTAAATAGATGAAAGTTTAATAACGTGATAATGCTTGAGTGATTGAAGGGGAAGGTAAAATGCACCAGTTTAAATGTAAGATTGGTATGTTACGTTACGTTTGTGTGGTTTTTGGGATAGTGTTTTTGGCCAGCTGTGGGCAGAAGCGTGATGGTAATGTGGCATTAGGTTCCCTTATCAGAGAGCGTGTGGCGCTAACGGCGACGGCTAATGAAATTGTGACAGCATTACCTTTTAAAAAGGGAGATCGTGTTAAAAAGGGAGATTTACTTGTCCAGCTTTATAACTTACGTCAAAAAGCAATTGTGGATAAAACCCTTGCCGATGTGGCTGAACAAGAAGCTAATCTTATCAAATTGCAAAATGGTGCTAGAAAAGAAGATATTGCTGCAGCCCAAGCAACGTTAAATGATGCTGAGGCAAGTTTAGTCTTTGCAGAGAAAACGCTCGCGAGAACAAAAGATCTATTAGCATCTAATTTAACCTCTAAGGCACAATACGACCAAGATGTGGCAAATCAAAAAACCAGTGAAGCGAGCCGAAATAATGCTAGAGAAGCACTATTAAAGCTCACTAATGGGACGAGACCGGAAGATTTAGATTCCGCTGAAGCCAGTGTAAATGCGGCCAAGGCGGCTTATGAGGCTGAAAAGATAACCTATGATCAGCTCAGTGTGGTTGCCACAAGAGATGGCATTTTAAATAATTTACCTTGGAACTTGGGCGAGCGAGTCTCTGAAAACTCCCCTGTGGCGGTGATTTTAAGTGGAGATACTCCCTATGTGCGGGCTTATATTCCCGAGCCTTATCGCGCAAAATTAAAAGTGGGCAGCCAAGTCACGGTGAAGGTGGATGGGGTTGAGAACTCTTTTCAAGGGACGATTTCATGGATTTCAATGGATTCTGCTTATACACCTTATTATGCATTAAATGAAAAAGAGCGCAGTCGATTGGTTTATTTAGCGGATGTTGATTTACCTGATTCGGCGAATGACTTACCGAGTGGTCTGCCTGCACAGGTGGTGATGCCATGAGTGAATATGCGATTCAAGCGAAAGGATTAACACGAAAATTTGGTGACTTTACAGCCGTTGATAACTTAAATATCAATGTTCCTCGCGGAAAAATATATGGGTTTTTAGGACCTAATGGCTGTGGTAAGTCCACCAGTATTCGACTGTTAACAGGGTTGTTGACCCCTACACAAGGCAGCGTGAATGTACTCGATTTAGACTTGCCTAAACAAGTGGAGGCATTACGATTGCGAATTGGCTATATGACACAAAAGTTTTCGTTATATGAACAGTTGAGCATCGAAGAGAATCTACGTTTTATTGCGCAAGTTTTTGGTCTTGATAGGCATGCACAAAGAAAGCGAATTGAAGAGTTACTCAGCGTTTATGAATTAGATAAGCGCAGAAAACAACGTGCGGGTAGTCTCAGTGGCGGGCAAAAGCAGCGACTTGCCCTCGCGGCCGCGACGTTACATAAACCAGAGTTATTGTTTCTTGATGAGCCCACCTCAGCAGTCGATCCTCAAAATAGACGGGAATTCTGGGAAAGGTTATTTGATATTTGTGATACGGGCTCGACCATTTTAGTCTCCACTCACTATATGGATGAAGCGGAGCGTTGTCATTCTTTGGCTATTTTAGAGGCAGGTTGTTTACGCGCTGATGGTACCCCGCAGCAATTAATGCAAGATATGGGGGCGAAAGTGGTTGAAGTGGGAGGCGAAGGATTAAGGCAATTGAAAGAGGTGTTAACTCAGCTCGATTCGGTTATTTCGGTTGCACAACAAGGGGTGCATTTGCGGGTGTTAATTAAGGATTTAATTACAGAGCCGATAGCTTGGTTAAGGGCGCAAGTGCCAGAGCAGATGAATACTCGGGATATTAAATTGGTTCGCCCCAGTTTAGAAGATGTGTTTGTGAATTGCACTGGGGAGGGGCGCCAATGAAAATGCTTAACCGTATTACAGCGGTGACTTATAAAGAGTGTATTGAGCTTATGCGCGATCGCGTCACCTTTGGTATGGTGGTGATGCTGCCTTTAGTCCAGTTGTTGTTGTTTGGCTATGCGATTAATACGACGGTCAGGGATATTCCTGTTGCCATCGTTGATCAAGCCAGTACGGCATTTTCACACTTATTGATTGATTCAGTGTCAGCGACACAAGTCGTCAATTTCACTGAAAGTTACTTTACACCTGAAGAAGCCATGCAAGCCATTACTGATGGTAAGGTGCGCGCGGCATTAATCATTCCTAGCGATGTGACAAATCGTTATGCAAAAAAATTAGTGGCTGCATCGCAGCAGGGGGAAACGCCGCAATTTGAGTATTCATTAAATCGACCCATAGGGCAATGGATTGTTGATGGCTCAGATACAACCATCGCCAGTACGATTAAACAGTTGCGAAATATGCCGATGATTAATTTGACGGATTACCCCAAAAATCAAACGGCAGCAACCTTTGAAGTGGTGCAATTTTATAATCCAGAGCAGCGCTCTGCGGTGAATATTGTCCCCGGTATCGTTGGCATTATTTTAACCATGACTATGATCATGTTTACCTCTATTTCGATTGTGCGAGAACAAGAGAAAGGTAACTTAGAATTATTGATCACCACCCCCATTCGCTCTATTGAATTAATGATAGGCAAAATCATTCCTTATATTTTTGTCGGACTGGTGCAAATGGGTATTATTATTGGGGCGGGGCATTTGTTCTTTAATGTGCCGATTAATGGGAGTCTGTGGCAGTTATTACTGGTGACTTTATTGTTTATTGCGGCCAGCTTAGTGTTGGGATTAATTTTATCGACAATAGCGAAAACACAGATGCAGGCGATGCAACTGACTTTTTTCCTGATGTTACCTTCTATTTTACTATCCGGTTTCATGTTTCCTTATGAAGGCATGCCTGTGGCGGCGCAGTGGATTGCTGAAGTATTACCTGCAACCCATTTCATGCGATTAATACGGGGGGTAGTGCTTCGAGATGCGAATGTAATGGGGATGATGAATGACAGTTTGTGGTTGCTGGGATTTACTATTTTAGGTTTGATTGTGGCGTCGATCCGCTTTAAGAAATCGCTCGATTAGGCAAATAGTATAATATTTATGACCATATTGAGTTGACCTTGCTTTGATGAAAAATCAATCAGCCCTTAAAGGGCTGATTGGTTGTCAGGCTCATTTTTGAGTAAAGTGGTATTAACGACGTTTTATTTTTTGCGACTGTAACCAAAAAGAGACAAAAGCAATAGTGATACAAACCCTAAAGCTCCGCCCGAATCATCATCAGACTCTATATCTAGACTGATGTTGGTGTTTGTACTGAGCGCCATTTCATCAATGGCTTGAACGGTAAAGCTATAATGACCATTTTGGTTGACTGAACCACTAATGATGCCAGTGTCAGATAAGGTTAACCCACTGGGTAAACTGGACGTTTCAAAGGTTAACCTGCTGTCTTCGGGATCGCTAAATACGTTATTGAGGTCAATTGAAATGGCTTCATTTGAGCTGAACTTAAAGGCATTATTTTCTAACACAGTCGGCGCAGCGTTGACGTGCATGTCGAGTGTTAATACATTTTGGATGCCTTCATCTAGCGTGACGGCAATCATTATGCTGTGCACTCCCGCATCCACTAAGGTACCGGTTAACAATCCATTTTCAGTTAAGGTTAACGTGTTAGCTGTTGTATTACCGTCAGAAATGGTTTCACTTGTGAGTAAAGTAAATGTCATTTCACTTGGGGCTAAAGTGCTGTCCTCTCCAAAGAAGTGAGCAACCAAATCGAGTGAGATTGCTTGATTTGGGTTAACCATTATGACAGTGGTGGTACTTTGTTCAAATGCAGGCGCTTTAATGTCATATTCAAGCGTTAAGTCGGTGGTTAACTCGTCCTTATCGGTTGCCGTTATTGTCAAGAAGCCTGAAGTGGCTTGAGTGACAACGCCTACAACATGATTATGTTCATTAAGGCTAAGCCCTTGAGGTAGGTCTTTAACGCTAAAGGTTAACGTATCATCAATATCTTCTTCAATAAATAAGCTTGATAAATCAAGTGTAATGTTACTGCCCGTTAAAAAAGTATATTTGTCTTTTTGGCTACGAATAAGTGGTGCTCGCTTGACAGGTAGCTGATAGATTTCTTTAATCGCATTATCGTCTTGTAGTAAGTTAATATGCTTTAAAAAATGATTATTTGAAGGGATAAAGTCAAGGCTATTTTTTGAGGGTAGCGGCATAGCTTCTGCACTCTCTGACCATATACCCGTTGTTGGGTTGATATGATAAAAATCGATATTATCAGTGTCATTATTTAAGGATGCAGCCAAGTATGGGCTCATCAAGGTAAAATTACGATCATTTTCTTCAACGGGAGATAAAGATAATAAAGTGAGCTCACCATTGTCTTGTTTAGCATACGCTTGCATTGTACGGCTATTGTAATTAAATAAATAGACATTATTTTCAGTGAGTAAAATGTCCTGTGTACCGTAAGGGATAGCCATTTTAGCGGTTTTAGCGACAGTGTTTAATGCTGCATCATAAGAAAAGGTGGTGAGGAGGTCGTCATTGTTAATATAGAAATACTGACCCAATGTGCTCAATCTTTCATTATAAAAATAATCATTTTCATCTTCATCTTCAATTAAAGTGATTAATTCAAACCTTGACTGATCATTGAGCTTGAAAAAGTAGAGTGCATTATAATCAAATGTCATTAACACGTTGTTTTCTTGATTAAACTTAGCTTTTGATGTGCGGAGATAGTGATTATCCGTGCCTGAATAATTTTCTTGATGGATAAATGACAGTGTATTTTGCTCGTTAACAGTGAATACCATGTAACTCGATTGACTCACAATGATGAGCTGATTGTCGTTAGTGAGTATGAGTTGACTGTTATATAGATCATCATTATTACTGAGAGATGACAGATCAATAGTCTCTGCATGAATAAAGGCTTGATTATCATCTTTGATTAATAAAAGAAGGTTGTTTTTATTTTCATCGAGTAAAAATAACTGTTTTCCATCAGCAGAGAGTAATGAATGCTCAACACTCGAAAGGTAAGGTACATTCTGCTTTCCATCTGTTAATAATTGAGTGGAGTTGATTGTGGCATTGCCATTGATTTGACTAATAAACAGTGCATCAAGTTCAAAAATAAGTCCAACTAACTCATTGTTATGGAATGTTAGGCTGTGTAAACTGGCAGGGTTACCGTAATTGTCACTATAAATATTGCTATTTTCAATTAAGGTTAATCCCGTGTCATTGATGGTGAAACTGGTTATATTTGAATTGGGGTTATAGCTTCTTTCATTAAAGTAAAGAGTATTGTTATGTATTACAGCATCCCTGATATCATAATAATCGCCTAACTCATTGTAGGTATGGACTTGCCATTGCTCTGTTAATGTATTGTCAGTGATATTATAATTCAGGCTGGTTAAGTCATAACCCGTCTGTATCAGGACATTATTACTACTTTCACAAATAACATGATAAGAATCATCATTGTTATAGCTGATTTTATGAGTGAGTTGATGGCTCGCTTCATCCATTTTAAACACTGATAGTGCGGGTCGATTATCCCAAGAGTAGCCATTACCTGCAAAAAAGAGATGATTATTAGTCTTATCGGTACAGGCTGAGCTAATATTGTTTGGAAGCAGGTTATCGTTTATCGTGCCACTTTCAATCAGCTTATTGTTATCAATATAAAGGAAAGTGTTATTGTAATAACTTGTAAGAAAAATATGCTCATTAAACAACTTCATAGAAGAGTAATCATTATTTAATTTTAGGAAGTGGTCTTCTATTAAGTTAAATGTATCATTAAACGAAAATAAGCTTAATCGAGCTTCAGTGTGATAATTATTATCTTCAATGTCTATTTTGACATCACCCCAAATGAGTACTTGTTTACCCTCATTGATGAGTTCAACTTGCCTGATATTACTATATTCATTACCTAAAGTGTTGAGGTTGATTTCAGTCAATAACGTGGGAGTAGCCGACTCAGTACTCAATAATGCGATATAATCTTGATTGTTATCCCAGCCTAGCACTTTAGTTCCGCTTGATGATAAATCATCTAGCGCGTTAATCGTGCCAGAATGCCAAGTAGTCACTTCGCCTAATTGAATTTGCCTTTGTTGGTTTTTTTGCTGACTTTCACTGAGTGTGTGTGTTTCAAATTGTGGAATGGGTGCTTGTGCGTGTGAATATTGCGCTGACAATAAAGTGAGTAGTGCCAGTTTACTTAGATGTTTCATACAAATCCTTTTGATGGTTTTGGTGCGATGATGTCTTTCATTTTTATGTGAAAATGTCTTCCATTTTCTAATGTCGCGGGAGTATAACCGTGTCATTTAAATGTTTCAATAATGTTTCTCGATGTTTTAGTCTGTTTGTGGGCTATTTAGCCTTATTGAGGAAGTTGTCATTTTTTCTTGTTTTTTATTTATCACTTATCGGCTGCTTAAACTGAGCGCCATAATCAGTGAACAGTCGAGTATAAGTATGGCTTAACGTGCACAAGTTCACATTTTAGCTACAAATAACCCGCTATTTTTTGTCGACTTGACTCTTGTCAATTTCAACGTTAAAAAACGCGTTAGTTTATGTCTATGAAAGGCTTTTTAATTTTTATCTGTTGTATTCGCGGTGACCTCTGGCCAACTAATGGAGTATCAAATGGAAAATAATCACTTAGACAATGGAACAAGCATTGATGAAAATCGTAGGCACTTTATTGGTGGCTCAGTCGGCGCCAGTCTTTTAGGGGCAGGAGTCGCAGCAGGGCTATTATCCAGTAGTGTGACAGCAAGTACTTTGGTAAGTCATGGGCCTTCCAAAGCACATCGAATGGCCCATTATAAAGCGGAACAACTTGAGCGGGTAACGCAAGATTTAGTGCCGCCACCGGCGGTTCCTAAACATGAATTAGTGGCAACAGGCAAACCTAAAGTGGTCGAAGTAAGAATGACCGTAGAGGAGAAACAAATAGAGCTAGAAAATGGCACTAAAGCCTGGGTATGTGCGTTTAATGGCAGTGTTCCTGGCCCGATGATTATCTGCCATCAGTATGATTATGTTGAACTAACACTAGTCAATCCTAAGACCAATATGTTGGCACATAATATTGACTTGCATGCTGCAACGGGGGCGCTAGGAGGGGGGGAATTGACCTTAGTGGCGCCGGGTGAAGAGGTAGTGTTTCGCTTTAAAGCCAGTAAAGCGGGCACCTTTATTTATCATTGCGCGCCGGGTGGCGTGATGATCCCTTGGCATGTAGCCATGGGCATGCATGGTGCGATAATGGTCTTGCCACGAGAAGGCTTGAGAGACAGTGACAATAATATGATTAGTTATGATAAAGCGTATTATATTGGAGAAGCGGATTTCTATGTGCCTAAAGATCCCAAGGGAAAATATAAGGCTTATGACACGGTCATGGGCAGTATGAACGAAGTATTGGAGGTGATGAAGAGTTTAACCCCTTCACATATTGTCTTTAATGGTGCGGTTGGGGCGTTAACCGGCCGAGGTTCTATGACGGCAAAAGTGGGGGAGTCAGTGTTGTTTGTTCATTCACAAGCGAATCGCGATACGCGACCGCATATTATTGGCGGACATGGGGATTATGTTTGGGCGGCGGGTAATTTTGCCGACAGTCCTCAACGAGACTTAGAAACGTGGATGCTGGCGGGCGGCAGTGCGTGCGCAGCGGTTTACACTTTCCGTCAACCGGGTCTCTATGCTTATGTGAATCATAATCTTATCGAGAGTTTTTTGAAGGGGGCTGCCGGACATATTAAGGTCGATGGCGAATGGGATGATGATTTAATGGTTCAGGTGAAAAAACCCACAGCCATTGTTTAATGCATACTTGGATGTCGATTTTATACTCAAGCCTGTTGAAGATGCATTGTCATCTGGCTTGGATATCTCTCTCTAATATGCGTTTAATATCAATTTAGGACTCACTCTAAGGTTGAGTAATATATTGCTATTGTGATTGTATTCTCTACGGAAAGGTTTTTAAGGAGAGCCTTATGAAAATCATTCTTTCCCTCTTATGCGGTTTGTTTTTTTATCAAATAGCCTTTATGACTCATGCAGAGGAACGTAAAAAAGATTATGCACTCTATAGCGCCATCTATTTTTGGTATGCTCAACTCGACTTAGGGGTCGATCCTGAAAAACACACACCTACATTACCCTCCCTTAGTGCGGGATCATATGATTTATCTCATTACATTAATGCGAACACGACAGCAGGTGCACATCATATATTAGACATAGCGATAGTCAGTGAAAATAATACCCAAATACAAGTTGAGGTGACAGTCGAGTACTACTATCAAGCGCCCCAGAAAGAGAGCGAAACAGCATTGCCTGGGCGTTATTTAGTTCAAAGATTGACGTTAACGCAGGCACCTTTTCAGGTTGTAGCCAGTCAAAATATCATCAATGAATTGGACGATTTTAATTCTCGCTTTATTCCTTCAGCCGATCGTAATCTTATTCGATCACTGGTTTATCAATGGACTGATTTACTCGACCATCCTTACTTAGCGAGTGCTAGGCGTCATATGGATGAGATCATTGACATGAATAGTCTGTTTCAAGGGGCTGAAATGGGGATAACCGATCCTTATCAATATGTGTTATTGCTTGAAGCATTAGGCCATAGTCAGAGCCGCCGTGAGATTAAAAACATGCGTATTATCCCATTGGAAAATAAAGAGGACTCATATCAAGTGATCTTTGAATATCAATGGACAGTGATGAACAGTTTGGGTGAGCGAGAACTTGCGCAAATTGGGGTTAAACTCAGCGTTGATATTGTTGGTAAAAGGGCCGTCATTAACGCTTACCAGGAGCAATACTTACCGCCAGTGACCGATTTAGGTGCCGAAACCCGCTGCTAGCTTAATCGTTTGAATAAAAAGTAAAACAGGAACCGCATCCAAAAGGAGTTGTTAAGATGAGAATATTTCACTCTATTTTACACGGTATCTTTCATTATATGGTTCAGAAAAATAGCGTTATGAAAAATATAGTCCAGCAAAAAAAGCGCCAGAAACTCGTCACGCTAGCGCTTGCCAGAGTCAGGTTTGCTGGATTATTAACGTGTTGCATTGTGCTTATACCCATTCAGGGAATGTCTGCTGAAAATATGCCTATTTTAAAAGGGATAGGGGGTCCCTTTAGTCTTCAAAGCACGCAAGGAAGACAGGTTTCACTATCAGATTTTAACGACAAAGTGGTCATGATGTTTTTCGGTTATACCAATTGTGCAGATGTTTGCCCCACGACGATGGCGCACATAAGCCAGTTAATGGAGCGATTAACGCCAGAAGTGCGGCAGCAAGTACAAGTTTTGTTCATTAGTATTGATAGCGATTTTGATACTCCAAAACACCTCAATAAATATTTGAGTTATTTTGATCCCAACTTCATTGGATTAGTCGATACACGTAGCAAAATTGATCATGTGGCCGCTTTATATCAAGCCGACTATACCAAATTGGCCAATGAGAGAGTCACCACAGAATATAAAAAATTAAGTATGGATAATAAAGAAAAAGAGAAAAAGCAGCGCGGTTATTTATATTCCCACAGTGCTAAAATTTTTGTGCTTGACGGCAAAGCGCGAGTGAGAGGTTTCTTTTATACTGGCACCTCTATTGAGGATATGAAGCAGAAAATAGAAAGTTTACTGTGATGCGACTCCTATTGGATAACAAAAAATTAGCAAGTGAAAGAACGTCATCTCTATTAAAGTCATTGCGATGAATTAAGTGACTATAATAATCAATAAGGACATACAATGAAAAAGTGTATATTGAGTCTATTGATGTTAATGGCATCGATGAGTTATAGCCAAGGAAGTGAACTTGTTATAAACGACGCATGGATCCGAGCGATGCCACCTTCATCTCGGGTGGTGCCTATTTATCTGAACATCGATAATCCCACTGCGAGAGAACGTAAGTTGATCGGTATTGAAGCTGAAGCAGGAAGTATCGAAATACACCAGACTATTGAGCGTGATGGCATGATGTATATGAAGCCCGTCGATGAAATCGTTATTGCTGCTAATGATCAGGTTAGATTAGCCCCATCGGGCTTTCATGGCATGATGTCTCATTTTACGCAGGGAGTGCCAGAGCAGGGAGAAAAGATCTTATTAACATTAATTTTTGATAATGGGGCAAAGCAGTCCACTGAGGCCAAAGTCATCAAAGAGACTCTTGTCAAAGAGGTTAAAATAACACATGTCATGGCTCAATAAATGATGACTCATTTTCTTAAGGTTTCAAATGAGTGCTTTATTTAATGTGCTAACTTACATTGTCCCGACTTTATAATACTTATAAATAGGATGTTAACGTGATCACCGATAACAATATAAAAGCGAGTATTGCGCACCATCATCTTTTTTCTTCATTGGCCGCAGAGGAGTTCAGCGAGGTATTAAAACAATCGGCAAGGTTATCTTTTGCTTCGCAAGCACATATATTTTATCAGGGGGAACCTGCGCAGCGATTTTACTTAGTTGTCGTCGGGCATTTACAGCTCTATCGTACCAACCTTCAGGGGCAGGAAAAGGTCATTGAAGTGGTAAGGCAAGGGCAAACCTTTGCCGAAGCCCTGATGTTTGCGGAGCAATCTCGTTATCCGGTATCGGCTCAAGCCATTTCGCCCTGTGAGCTGATTAGTGTTGATAGTCATGTATATGCCAGGGTGTTAAAACAAAACCCTGATGCAGGGTTTGCTATTATGGCTAATATGAGTAGAAGGCTCAGAAAACACCTAAACGAGGTGGAAATATTGTCGCTTCAAAATGCGCAAAATCGTTTTTTACTTTTCTTACAGACTAATGTGAGCCATGTTAAAAAAAATACATCGAATATGAAAAAAAGCCCACCATGGAGACAAGACGAACACAAAGATAAAGCAGACGTTGATGAAGGGATCATCGTATTGGATATTCCCAAGCAAATGCTGGCGTCACGTCTATCGATCCAGCCCGAAACCTTTTCACGCTTAATGAAGAGAATGACGCAAGAAGGTTTTATTTGGGTGAAGGGAGACAAAATCCATATTCCCTCTTTGACTAAACTCTATGCTTGTTCAGAGTTCACGTTTTCTCAGGCTGAAGGTCAGTGTCCTGGGCATGAAGACGAAGGGGGATTTAAAATAAAACCATAGCAAATAGAGATGACTCGCCTATTGGCTCTGCTTTAGATTAATAGCTAAAGAAGAACACTCATTGTTATGTTGCAATTGTTTTATACTGTTTAAATATCACCTTCTTGAATTTTTATTATTGGTTGCTTGGATATAGATTAGATTGCTTTATTATTGCTGGGATAAGTAGAGCTGATAAAGAAGGGGCTACAAAAATAGTGGGGACCATTGCTAATATTATATGGTTTATAAGGTTCTCTAAAAGTGAAAGTAGGTTTCATTCACAGAGGGTGAGTAAATTTGTGTGTTATGCTAATAAGATTCTACGTTGAATATATTAATCGTTTAAAGTTTAAGAGCCTCATGAAACCGTCTGTTTATTTTTTAGAGGTTAATTTGTTGTGTTTTTTTATTTAACCTATTCCTTGCTTGTTTTATTAACACTAGCTTCTTAAAGCTTGCATGTTGTTATCTATTCTCTTTAATCAGTCCATACAATGTTATCTATTTACCATTGTATGGACTGATCGGTTTTTAACAGCAGTTGAGTTTACCCATAGTGAAAAATAAATGACAAATAATGAGATAAAAAAGCAGGGTTATTCTGATAGGCATCTATAGCTATGTTGCTGTCAATAATAATGCCTTTAATTTTGATATGTAATTAAAAGACAAAAAATTATTATATTTAGCTTTAAGTGCTTAACTAAAAGTTATCGTATATTTTGACGGATAATTATCCATGATGTTTTTTACACTCTCTTTGAGTGCATCAAAAGTGATAAAATCATGGCAAGATAACCATT
>NZ_JAKIKS010000032.1 GCF_023284005.1 Shewanella surugensis | reverse complement strand
ATTGCGGTGCGCCAAGTCAGCGAAATAAGCTAAAAAAGGCGAGTTGGGACGATGATTACAGGGCAAAAGTTTTCTTTGGTTAATTATCCGACAAAGTATGCTCCCGCCCTGCATTGTAGGCAGTGTTGTTCTGATCATTTCTGTTGTGTTTCCTTTGTATTTAGGTTCTGGTTTCATTCTTGTATCGAGTGTGTTGATGATTAAATTTACATGGAATAATAATAACTTTGTTGAAGCTAATGAATGTTGATTATTGGTGTGGTTATTGTTTTTAATTGCGAGTAGTTGATAGTGGACTGTTTCATTTGAGTAGAGTGGAGGCCTATTTATGTACTCTAAAATAATGAGTGAGTGTTGTATTGGCGGATACTTCTGTAATCTATGGGACTGTCCGTATTGAGGAGTTTGACTTTTGGATCTTCGTTATTTCAGATTGGGGCTTTTTTTTGCATCTATTGCGGTGTTGTTTTGGGGGATTTTACCCATAGCCTTAAAACTATCCGTGAGTTTTATTGATCCTGTGACACTCACATGGTTTCGGTTTTTTGTGGCATTAGTGATTAGTTTGTTTGTGCAATATTTTTCGGGTAAGTTGGCAGAGTTTACTCAATTAAATCGAAAAGATTGGTGCATTTTATCCATGACGGCAATTTTTTCGATTTGTAATTATGTGTCGATTGTGTATGCCTTAGAATATTTGTCACCAGGAGAAGCGCAGCTTAATTTTCAAACCGCGCCTTTTTTCTTAGCCTTAGGTGGCGTGATGCTGTTTAAAGAGAAATTAAAGCCTATTCAGATAGCCTGTTTTGTCACTTTGGCTTTAGGTATGATCATGTTCTTTTATCAGCACCTTGATTTTTCAAAAGATAATAACACATCGATTTTGTTTGGTATTTTGATTGTTCAATTTTCAGCATTATCATGGTCTTGTTTCGCTTTAATGCAGAAGTTTATGAGTAAAAAACTATCTCCTAATAATACACTCCTATTTATTTATGGATTTGGTATTTTTGCTCTGCTTCCTTTTACATCAATGTATTCTTTCACCGCTATGACATTAACGGATTGGTATATTGCTATTTTTTGTGCGTTTAATACGTTAATTGCCTATGGGTGTTTTGCTCAGGCTATGCGCTACTGGCCAGCTTCACAAGTGGGTTCTATGGTCGCCTTGACACCTATTTTTAGTTTTCTAGCCACTTGGGGAGTGGTCGAAATGGCTTGGTGGCCTGATGTTTTTCAAAGTGATGAGTTGGATATAATTGCTCTTTTGGGCATTGCACTGGTTGTAAGCTCTGTTTTAGCGATGCAATTATTAGTGCGTTTCTTTTCAGCGAGATTATCTTCAGTCCCCATTTCTGAGTCATGATATTTCGCGCTTGATGTTTGATAATTACTGATGATAAACAAGAAAAGGCGTTAATCTTCTTCTCTTGCTTATCTACTTTGCTTCTCTACTCTACTGTGATATCAGTAGTTAAATCGATTTGATATACAGCAAATCCAAGCTCATCATTATTGATTTTTGTCATACTGCGTTGCTGATTTTCATCAATAAAACTGTCTGCTTTTGTGCTATCTTGAGTTTCAAAACGAATATCCAGTGTGGTATCAGTTGCAATGGTTTTGAAACGCCAATTATTATCGGCAACAGAGGTGACTTCTCCATGTGCTGAGGTTTGTGCTGTTATATAACGAGCAAGAACATCTCTGTTTTCATCGGGTAATTCAAGCACGATATTATTTACGCCTGTCCCAGCGAATTTTTCACCAAAGGCGCGATAGTTATTGGTGGCAACAATAAAGTCCATGGCAGCAAACTCTCCACCAGTGTAGTGATAACCCGTTTCATCTGTATAAGTTAAGTCAACAATACGTGCTGCATTTTCTTGACCTGAAACAATTTGACAGTCACTGTCATATTTACTGGGCTGGGTGATATCGATTTGATAGGTTACGCCGTCAATGACATCAAAGTTATAGGTTGGATGGTTATTCCAATTGATGAGTTGTTGAGTCGTTTCATTCTTTGGATTGATTTGATTAAATAGATTTGCACTGCACTCTAACCAATCTTTAAGTTCGCTACCATTGATTTTAAGTGCGACTAACGTATTGGGGTAAACATATAAGTCGGCAGCATTTTTATAGGTTAAGTCACCCATGTCCACTTGTACATATTGCTCACTGTCACTGGTCGTACTGTGACGTCCGCCAGCTTTAAAGGGCGCGGCGGCAGAGAGTACGGGTAGATGGTTAAGTGAGCTAATATTGGCTATTTGCTGTTTGACTTTATCAAGTTGCGAGTCAGAGACAATTTGTACACTGGGATCGTCTTGGACTAAAGAAAGGAAGCTATAAATGTTGCTCGATGCTTTACCTATGGGTTGCTCAACAAATTCCAGTGTGCCAAGGTGGTCAATTTCAACGGCTTGACGAATATCAAGACTGGCTTCTACTTGTGCTTTATCTTGATAAATAGGTCTTGACTCTGATTGGGAATCCTCAACAATCCATTTGCCATCGCTGCGTTTAAGGGTGAGATCGATGATGCCTAAATTGTCTCCCCAACGACCTGGCATGACAGCAGGAACGTCATTTAACGTGCCTTTAATAATATCGGTATTATACAAGCCTTCATATTGCTTATCAGGAAAAATGGCATGGCTATGGCCAAATGCGATGGCATCGATCCCTTCGACATAGGTTAAGGCAAAGGTGGCATTTTCATTTTCAATGTCATTGACCTTTATATCGTAGACAGATCCTATCCCTGAATGAGGAATGGCGATAATAATGTCAGCGCCTTCTTTTTGCATGATAGGGATGAATTTTTCGGCCGTTTTAACAATATCATCGACGCGTACTTTACCTTGCAAGTTTTGCGCATCCCACTGCATTATCTGTGGCGGAACAAAGCCAATATAACCAATTTTTATGGTTTGTTTATGACCTTTATTATCTAGCACTTGTTTTTCTTTTATGAGATAAGGCGTAAATAAATTATCCCCTTTTTGAACCTTATCCCAGCATTCATAGGAATCACAGTAAACATTCGCATTGATGTAGGGAAAGTCTGCACCTGATATTGCATTTTTAAGGAAGTCGAGGCCGTAATTAAATTCATGATTACCAATGTTGCCAACAACATAATCTAGCGTATTCATTGCTTTATAAGCTGGATGTGTATCACCGCTATTGAGTCCCTTCTTAGCGATATAATCACCCATCGGACTGCCTTGTAATAAATCGCCATTATCGACTAAGACCACATTTGTTTTTTCATTACGGGCTTCATCAATTAAACTTGCCGTTCTTGCTAGGCCTATGGTTGGGTCGTCTGTACCCAGATAATAGTTGAAATCCATGATGTTACTATGTAGGTCACTGGTCTCTAAAATACGCAGGGAAACTTCAACTTGATTACTGCTTTCGTTGTCATCATCATCATCACCGCCGTGACTGTAATCATCTAAACCACAAGCCGTTAAACTCAACGTGGAGCAGATGAGTGTTGCCAAAAGTTTTTTGTTTAACATATCCGTTGCTATACCCTTATTAGAATTTAAAGCTCATCTCGCTTGAGCTTTGTGTAAACACTGTTTGTATATTGTTTTATTTATGTTTGTTTTTTGAGTGATGAGATAGTATCAATGTTTTTTGTTTCAATCTCTGTTTAGTTGTTAATTGTTATTAATTTATTGGTTTGTTAATTTTTAATTCTTATTGACTTTAAGCGGGGAGGTATAGAGGGTAATGTGAGTGTATAAGACATGAAAAGGGACTGATAACAGTCCCTTTAGAGTATTAAAATATTAATCTAGCCTTTTTTATCGAACCAAGTAATGACGGCAAAAATATCATTGTAGTCATAATCACTTGAATCTTCGCCTGCAAATTGAAAGGTTTGACTGACTGTTGTTCCCCAATCATTTGTAATCGTTGCTGTATCGGTAAGCACTTCATTCATATTGGAAAAAATGACCGTATATCGCCCCGTACTGGGAGCAATGAAATCACCAATACTCTTATTATTCAGCTCTCTGGAATAGACTGTTGTTTTTGCAATAAGATCGCCTTCAGGGCTAACAATCTCAATGCCGGGATTTCCGGCAGTTTGAGAGGTGATATACCATGAAACCGCTCTTCCTTCTACGATCGGAATTTCAAATACACATGTTCTGGCCTCACAGGTACTTTTTATGCCAATATCATGATCAGTGGCAAAACTAGTGTGACTTGCAAGGAGTAAAGCGGCAGTAGACGCCATAGATAAAAGTTTCATAATTAACATCCTTATTAGGTTACTAGACTGCTATTTTGTTTTTGGGTAGTGTAATGGGTTACCCTTTTAGATTTATGTAGCACTTTACATATAAGTGAGGGCTACGATTCTATTTTAGTTGCTTCTCAGCAATCATGATCGTTTATATATAGATTATTATGAAGTAACTGGATGTCACTTAGTGATAGAGAGAAGTCGGTAATAAAAGAAAAATCCCTGAGCTTGGAGGAAAGCTCAGGGAGGGAAATGGTCAGTGATTGAGCCCCCCTAAGTTAAGTGTTGCAGATTAAAAACGGTACGCGCCAGTGACCCACGTTGTTAGACCCATACCGGGCATACGCGAACCGAAAGCGATATCTGAACTTGATACACGATTGTAGCCGGCTAGGTGATCTTCATATTCGGTATCAAAGAGGTTATTAATTCCTGCTCTGACAGTCCAATTCTCTACATCATAACCTGCTGATATATTTATTAGCGCGTAACCTGCCGTTGTTTCTTCAAGTTGGGTTTCAGAGACCTTATTTTGTGCAGCATTTGCAACACCTTCAAGTCTTCCTATCCAATTTCCTTGTTGAAAATTAAGCCCTAAACTGGCTTTTAGTGGGGCGATACGATAAAGATTATCATCGATGTCTCTGCGCTCACCTCTCACATAACTGCCGAGTAAGTCGATTTCCCAACGTCTTGATAATTGGTAATTTGCTGTTAGATCCATGCCATAGAGTAAGGCATCAACGTTACTAAATTGCATTGGGTGATCATCCCCCATCATGGCAGCGACTGCGATCACATTGGGATCCGTTGCCGGTGTACCTTGAATATAGTTATCGATACGATTAACGAACGCTCTTGGGCTTATTTGCCATTTGTCTTGATCGTAATCAACCCCTAGTTCGAGCTGATAGGCCGTTTCTAAATCAAGATCAACTTGTCCGACATAAGTGCGACCATCAGCAAGGCCACCCGTGGATTGCATTGGTATCCATAAATAACGCTCTTGATAACTGGCGGCATCTTGTTTACGTGCTAAGCCAATGATCCCAGTCCATGCATCATTAAATTGATACTGGCCATTAATGGTTAAATCGAGTCCGGTTTGAACTTGTGAACGGTCGCTATTATTAAAATCATCGACGAGGGCTTGAACCGCTGTCATGCTGCTGGCCATTGAACTATTAATGGTGCCTGAATCGGTTCGATAATTTTTAATTCTGCTACCAAACTGCCAATTCCATTGGCCAATATCTTGTTGCCATTGCGCAAAGATACTGTAGACATCATCTTGCACATCGTTAAAGTTATCGATGTAAAAACTGGCATTTGTGGGATCACTAATAAGAGAGTTATGTTGACTTAATCGAGCATCAAGACCCAATAACCACGCATCTTTTGCGATAGAAATTTCACTGTCGAAACTATTGCTATCGGCATTATTATATCTTGCGCTTGATGTGTCGGGTTTATCGCGTAGGCTGTAGTTGTCCATACCATGCTTAGCATCACTGTAGGCCATATGCCAATTAAGATCCCAGCTATTGATATAATGCTCACCTTCGACTTTGAAACGATGGTCGCGAATAAAGTCAATGTCCATCGGTAATGCAGGCGTACCGGCATTAGTGGTTTCTAAAAATTGATAACCAAAAGCGATAGATTCATCATTGATATTGTTATCACTCAAGTTGAGGCGATATTCACCTCCGACCATGGTTTTATTGTAAGTTGTGGGGTTAATACTGTCGCCATTACCCGTGGTAATATCGGTGTTACCTTTTAGTTTATCGACATAAAGTAATACTGCTTGATCTTTATTGCCTAGATTGACTTTCCCCCCTAGGTTTCCTCTATCGCCATTGGTTTGATATTGAGCGGCAACTTCTCCGGTAGTATCATCAAAAGTTGCTTTTGATTCAATAACTTCAATGTTACCGCCTAAGGTGTCTATGCCTGCTGATACAGGGGCTATACCCCGTGTCATACTGAGCCCTTCGGTTAAAATTAAACTGGCATAACTCAGAGGAGTATCCATGGCATTCGGGCCTGCACCCGCAAGAGAGACACCATTAATTTGAGTATTAACTCTATCTCCAAATAAGCCTCGATATTGTGCTATGCCTGTTAGAGGTCCGTTACCATTGACTGCAGCACCGGGTAACTTATCGAGTAAGTCACTGACATCAATTTGCGGAATAGAGGTGGATGGATCAGCAATACTGAAGTTCTCTTGAGGACGACCTTTAACTTCAATGACTTCCATTTCACCTTCATCGGCAAAGACTGCGGAAGGAAAAATTAATGCTGATAAAATAGCAATAGATAAGGAAGATAGACGCAACATGATAATAATATTATTAAATTGTTTTTAAAGTGCTGTGTATATTCTCAGTCCAAAATCATATTGGCAAAGTTTAATACGCTAACTGCGACAAGCTGTCGCAGTTTTTTTCTACTAAATTGTAGGAAAAAAGGAACTTCTTCTAATTTTCAACGCCTTTACACAATTTTAATATTTGCGTATATAAGTCAAAGGTCTAATTGTAAGTTGGTTTTTTATTGGTAAAAATCAACATTATAGTTATTTAAATGTTAATTATTGTTTCTTTAAGGTGTTTAAACGTGATTTAGATTAATAAAAAAGGAAGTCAGTATGAAATTGATGTCAGTTGTTATGTTATCTTTAGTTTCTAGTGTAGGTGTGGCTACGTTTACAGCTCAAGCCCATTCTCTTGAAATAAACCGTATCCATGAAATGCCCAATGAGTTCGCTTCCTTTCACTCTGTCGCACAAAATAAAAGAGAAATAGCCCAAGCATTGGCTAATGAATATCTCAATATGGGTGATGCATTGCAATATCAAATCAATGAATATCAATTGAGTATTGATCTTGATGAATTAGCGGGGATATCGCTATCGACTCAATCCAATATTAATCAGCATAATATTCAAATAAAGCAGCTTAAAGGTATTTCATCTCATCAGAAAAATAGCGAACAAAGTATTATCAAATTGCGCTTGGCAGATGAAAGTATGTTAGCAAGGTTACATGCAGGGGAAGCACCTTTATTTTCTTATGCATCGGGTGATGAAGAAGAGGGGAATGTAGAAGCATTTGATACAGATGGGGGGATCCAGTATTTAGATGCTTACCGTCTGCCCACACAGCCGGTGTTTATTGTTGAGCTAGATAAAGCGGAAACGATGAAAGAGGGCATTAAAGCGATGAATGAGGTTTTTGATAGTGCGGATAAGGAGGTCGTCAATTTATTACTCAATCAACCTTTTTTTGTTGCCCCAGAGCCTATGTCTATGACGGTGATTAAAAATATAAAACTTAAAGATATTAAAGAGTCGTGGATATCTGGGCCAGCAGAAGTGTATGCGATTATATCGGGAGTGAGCGCTGCTAGCGCTGAACTGACACCTAAAATAGAAGTGGTTGAATTACCTTATTTAGATCATGCTAAAAAAGAGTACACTCCCAATCAAATTATTGTGCAATGGGATCATTATCGCTGGCAAGCCGTGGATATTCTTTTGATGGAAAGTGATGATAATATGAATTATAAAGTCTTAGCAACGGCACTACTTGATGTGGCCACTCAGGTACTACAATTAATTCCTGAGGCGGGTACTCAGAGTGCTGCTGTTATTACGCGATTAACCAATGCTATTATTCAAGCGATGCCGGATTCTTGGACCACGAATGAAGATGACTACCTTGATGTTTTTTATACTATTTTAGAAAACCAAACTTATAGTGAATACCATGGAGCAAGTGATAATGCCAAGATCACCTTAGAGCCTTTGGTTATTCAACCGAGACATTAACTATTATCGATAACTGATAATAAAAAAATTATTTATTATCATTTAATTATAAGGTTATCGTTTATGGGGTTAGTTTTTAATCTCTAATTTTGGTTGAAAATGTATGTTCTTAGAGCGTGTAAAATTATTTAATCCAAGGCGAAGTATTGAAAGGATACTGAAATGGATGATTTTATATACTGCTAACAGGCAGTCTTTTTAAATAAGAGGAAAGCTTTTTATATTATGAATTTAATTAAGTTTTTAATGGCTGTGTAAATAATATACATATATCGATATGCTATATTTTAGCTGTGAATAATCTTGATGATAAAGCAATGCACTTAGTTTTAAGCGAGTCAGCTGATTTATTATTATACTCAATGCTATTGATGAATTTAGTACACAGGTTATGGTATGTGTAAGGTGAAACTTCGATTCGCATATGGCTTAATATTACTCAGCTTTTCGATGGGGGCTGGCTCGCATCCCGTTCCTTCTCCTTTTTATTTCATTATTCCAATTTCTGTATTTAATCCTTATTCTTACCCAAGACCTTGCCCTGGTCCGTATGATCTGGCTCCGCATGGAAGCCAATATAGCCCGTAAGGAGGGAATTTCATAGTTGCCATGCTCATTCTAATTGATTGAATTTTATGATATTACAGTGTTATCGGTATGATTTGTAGCTTCACTTTAAAGTGATAGCGATGTAAGTATTGGTAACCTGAACTTGGGATATGCTGTTTTGTTTTATATGGTCGACTTTATTTAATCCGATTTCCGATCACATAAAGTTCTTTGAATGAAGGTAATATAATAGGATGTTATATGTTCAAGTACTGGAAATTAGGATCAATATGTACTTTATTATTCGTTAACTTTACCATTAGCGCTGAGCCTGAGTTGCGATCAATATCTGAGGCGATACCAGACCCCAGACCTGTTCCTAAGCCAGAGCCTGTTCCAGTACCGAGCCCAGACCCCAGACCTGTTCCTAAATCAGAGCCTGTTCCAGTAAAGATCCCAGAACTCAGACCTGTTCCTAAGCCAAAGCCTGTTCCAGTGCAGATCCCAGAATCCAGACTGGTTCCCAAGCCAGAGCCTATTCCAGTGCCGATCCTCAGATCTGAGACAGAGTAAGGATTTAAATAGTTAACATTGAGCATATTGTAAGGTTGGGAGTCGTGAATGCTTAGAATGAGTGATGGGGAGCAAAACTATTTATTTAAGGCTTTTGTGCTTGCTTTATTTCTGAGTGTATTAGGCTTTTTTTTCACTTTTATTTATAACATAGTGTTATCACGTATGTTAACGCCACAAAGTTATGGCAATTTTAAAACAGCAGAGTCCTTTGTGCATTTGGCGCAAATGATTGTATTGTTGGGAGGCAATTTTGCGACTTTTAGTGTTCTCCCTAAGTTTATGGAGCAAAATATTGATTTTATGGTGTGGCGATACTTACGTTTTTATATGATGATAGGGATTATTGTTTCCATGTGTTTAGGGGGGGCGGTGATCATTATTGAGTATAATAATACGAACGGATTAAAAGATGTTCATCCTATATTATTTGCTATATTTGCTATATTTGCTATTCCTTTTGCCGCAACATTAAGATTGTTACGTGATACCGCATTAATAAAAAAAAGGTTGATAGTTGCTTATATTCCTAAACAATTAGGCTATCCATTACTTATTTTACTGGTATTGATTGTTCTTAATTCTATGAATATAAAGTTGACCTCTAATATTGCCATTAGTGTTGTCGTAGTATCTTATATATTATTAACGGTGATTGTTTTTTCTGTCATGAATGTTAGAGATCATGGAGAGGGAAAAATGTCGGAAAAAAGCTTATGTTTTATCGACATTGGTTGATCTATGCCTTTCCTATGATGTTTGTGTTTGTTTTAAATATGTTACTTTCACAAATGTGTATATATATTGGACATTTTTGGCACTGAAAATCAAATAGGGTATTTTGCTGCGTGCTTTACTATTGTACAAGTTTTCCTTGTGGGCCAGTCGAGTGTTGCTGGTAATATTCAGTCTCATATGTCTACCGCCCATGAAAATGGTGTGGCAGAAATGAGCAAAGTGAACGGGCAGGGCGTACGGCAATTATTTGTTATTTCATTTTTGCTCAGTAGTATCATAGTGATATTTGGTGAACAATTATTATCTGCTTTTGGTAAAGGATACAGTGATTACTATTTAGCATTAGTGATTATGGTATTGGCGTATTTTGTTCAATCAGTATTTTTTTTACAGCAAGCATGGTTGCGACATTCAGGCTTTTCTAAACCAGCGCTTTATGGTGCGTTAAGTGCCGTTTTGGTTAATATTATTTTATTGTTTATTGCGATCCCTTTATATGAGGTTATGGGAGTGGCGATAAGTATTTTAATTAGTTTTCTTTTTATGATATTGGTGAATTCTATTTTAATGAAGAAATACTTAGGCTTCTATGGTTGGGCTTTACATTTAAGAGATATTCGTTTAATTCGGCGGGTTAAAAATCAGCCTCAATAATATTGTTGAGGCTTGAGTTATTCAATCGTTTATATATTAAGGTTGCTGGCGAGTCGCAGCAATAACCATTTCTCTCACACAGACACTTTGTGGCTGTTCATAAGCAAAGAGTGCGGCATCAGCGATGGTTTTAGGTGCGATTACTCCACCCATTTCATCTTTCCAGTCACTATATCCGGCTTTTATTTCATCATTAGTGGTATGGGACAGTAAATTAGTTTCGACCGCACCTGGAGAGATAGTGATAACGCGGACATCATCCATAGCGACTTCTTCACGAATATTTTCTGTTAACCCATGGACTGCAAATTTAGTGGCGCAATAAGCAGCATGATTAGGGAAGGTTTTAAAGCCTGCAATCGAACTAATATTAATAATGGTGCCAGTGTTACGGGCTTTCATATCGGCTAGCACTGCGTGGATCCCATTCAGTACTCCCATGACATTGATATTAAGCATACGAGTCCATTCCATAGGCTCCTGTACATCAACTTGCCCCAGTAACATGGTGCCAGCATTATTAATTAATGCACCGACTTTACCGTATTGTTCTTCTGCAGTGGCAATAGCCTCTTTAATCGAAGTGGCATCCGTTACGTCGACACTCATGCATAAAGTATTATTAAGCTCAAGTGCTTGCATCGGTTCTAAACGTCTGGCAAGTAACAGTAAAGGATGGCCTTTGGCATGAAAGGCTTTTGCCATGGCAGCGCCTATCCCTGATGATGCACCGGTGATCACAATAAGGGCTTTTTCTTGAGTAAGTGAGTTAGTCATTGTTTTTTCCTATATGAACTTTAATCATGTCTCTCCCTAGAGGCTTAACGTTCATTTGAATGGAAAGGTAAGTCTTTCTAGCATAGAGTGATTGAATGAGACTGAGTATAGGATGTTAGTCGAGGCGGGAAAAATACTTATTTTGATTGGATATGATAGGCTCAGCCTATTATAAACTTTAGGGAATATATTTTATGATTGATTTACGTTTATTGCGCTTTTTTATTGCTATTTTTGAAGAGAAGAATATCACTGCAGCGGCGCAGGTTTGTCATGTGAGTCAACCCTCTCTTTCAGCAGGATTAAAGCAATTAGAGGAAGAGCTGGGAGGGGCGTTATTTTCTCGGAGTAAAAGAGGTGTGCAAGCATTGGATAGTGCTCATTATCTTTACCCATTAGCCATCAAACTGGTGGAAGAGGCGCGGTTATTGCCTAAATTATTTCAAGAGAAAGCCACTCGACAAAAATTACGTATTGCGGTTATGCCTGATTTAAGCCAAGGGCGTTTGGCGATTTTTTTGAAAAAAGTGGTTGCAATGGTAGCGCGATTAGATCTTGAATTAGTCGATTATCATAGTCCTGCGGATTGCCGTTTAACCTTAGATGCGTTACGTGAAGAAGATGAGATATTTTTTCCTTTATGGGAAGAGGATTATGTCCTTTGTGTGCCTACTGAACATGAGTTTTCAGCACTAAAAAGTATCAAAGCTGAGCAATTACATGGTTTTGACTTTATTGAGTGTCCTCCTTGTGAAGCTCATCAACAGACCATCGGCTTACTAGCTTGCAATAATATGTCATTAAACCTTGTGGCAAAGGCTGAATCTAAATCCTTAGTGATGTCTTTGGTGTTAGCTGGATTTGGAATAAGTTTTCTTCCCGATGGCCTAATAGAGGATGAGCCAAGATTAGAACAAGTGCCTTTTGATGGACCGAGGATGTTTCGCCGTATTGGCTTATGTTATCCAAGTCATCAAAGTGTTGCGCCCACATTAGCCACACTAGTGAGAGAATTGTCTTAGTTTTTTTAACCATTATATACCCGTGATACTTCAAGATGCAGGATTCAGATAAGGCTGAGGTATTTTTTATCTCACATTCATTTTTTTTGTTATAAAATTAGAGAACGCAAATATGAGCATTGAGTCTTTTTTAGGATGGATGTAGCTTGCTTAATCTCATTTGTCCCTAAGCACCTTCTACGTTGCATGGGAATATAAGGATGATATTTACTTTTGGGTAGATTGATTGCAAGGAAGGAAGAATGAGAATATATGGCCAATACTGGTTATTAATGGGGTTGTTTTTTAATTTTTTATTAAGCTTTATGGCTCATTCAGAGTCCATTATCGATGAACATATCCGTTATTTTCAACCTAAACTTATCGGTTTTAGTGCTGATCCTTTTTCTGTGGATTCGAATTTCATGCTAAGGATGTTACCTTTTTACCAAGGTATGACGACCGTTAAAGAGGACTTTATTTCATGGGGGGGGGATGGATTGTCGATAATATCGTCCAGATACACAATCTATAACCGCGGATTTTATGATGGTCATTCGTCATCAGTGTCTTCTATATTACCCTCTAAATTTTGGGGGACTCCTGTGCACCCACCTGCAATTGAGCAAGTGACGGAAAAAGTTATATCAGTTAGGTTTCCTTTGTCTATTGTTGATATGCCGGTGAGCGTTGGAGTGGCGCCTAAATTTAGACAGACTCAAGTGGCTGTTAGTTCACACCATAATCAATTAGCTTACGAAGGGAGTCATCAAGAAACTGAGGCAGAATATAAACAATCCGTTACTATTGATGTTCAATTATCGATGATGCTTGCTGATGGGTTTCTGTTAGATGTCTCAGCTTATAATTTATTATCTCAGCCTAATTTACTTATCGAAACCGTGAATGAGCGTTTGAGCGCTCCCATGTTAACGGCGGGAATGGCTTATGATTGGAATCGTATTCATTTTTCTACGGATATTGATCTTAATCAACATCCCCGTTGGGATGAAGAAACGCAAAGTCAATTTTGGCGTATAGGGGGGGGGATGAGTATGTTTGACTGGATTGATGTTAATGTTGATTACCGCTATGACGTGCAAGGTAACCAAGATGATATATATTCTATGGGATCAGAGTTTCGGTTTGGTGATAAGTTTTCTGTTGATTTTTCAGGAGTCTATAGTCAATCAAATCACATCGAAGGACTGCTAAGAACATCATATGACTTCTAGTCTTCTTATTAGCGTTATCGTAAATGGCTTATGTTTTTAGTTAAATTCTTATCATTTTAACGCCATTAATGATTCTAAGATGACGATCAATGCGCTGGCACTGCAAAGCAAGAGGCTACCGACTCGAACGCTGTTTTTGTTGATGTGTGTAGCCAGTTTCCTTGCGGTGAAATGCCCTAGAATAACCGCCGGCAGTAACAGTAATGCTGAGATTAGGTCATCTAAAGTGAATAAGCCCGCTATGGCTAATATTACTAGTGAAATCAGTGAGCTGAAAACAAAAAATGCCGATAGTGAAGCACGAAATTGCTTGGCTTCTTTGTTGGAAAATAATATAGCGAGTGGTGGGCCACCGATAGCGGCAATATTGCCAAATATGCCCGATAATGTTCCAGCAATAAATAAACTTAAGCGGTTGATGGGAAAATGTAGTTTGATGATATTTAGCCCGACGGCAATGGCGACAATACCGCCAATGGCCAAGCCTAAAATAGGTTTAGGTGCCCACAGTAACAAAGCCGTCCCTAAAATGCCGCCCGGAATTCGTCCCAGTAAAGCAAATTCTAATCCTTTAAATTCAAGGTGCTGCCGTTCTTTTAGTAGGGTTAATAGTGCAATAGAGAATCCAATCATAATCACAGGAGCAGGCACCATAGCAGGATCAATGAGGTAAAGTAGTGGGCTTGCGACGACGGCTAAGCCAAACCCAATAAGTCCTTGGGTTAAGGCACCACAAAAGACAATGAGCAAAGCATAAAATAATGTGAGGGGATCGGGCATATTAGAGTCTTACATCCATACGGGAGAATAATGACAAGGTCTACATTGTACACTTTTTAAGTCGTGTGAGGGAGTGACATTCTTTTACTCATTGTAAGGTAAAGCAAAGAACGCCAATGAGATCTTTGCTATCAAGAATCGCGCTTATTCCATGTCTTCCCATTCTATGCCCATTTCATTCATCAGGCGTTTGACTTCAGCGGGAATACTATCAGGTTTATCTTTTGATAAATCCTCATCATTTGGAAGAGGTTGGCCTGTGTAGGCATGCAAAAATGCCTCACATAGTAATTCGCTATTAGTCGCGTGGCGAAGATTATTGATCTGACGACGCGTCCGTTCATCCGTTAATATTTTCAACACCTTTAGTGGGATTGAAACGGTAATTTTCTTTACCTGTTCATTCTTTTTGCCATGTTCGGCATAAGGGCTAATATAGTCGCCATTCCATTCAGTCATTAACTCACCTAAAATTTCATAATTCGGGGCAGATTTTAACCCTTTACGAAGTACAGTCAAACTTTGCCTTTAATTTAACGCAATTGAGATTGGATTTCTACATGTTTAGACGTCTAAATGGCTAAGACTTGGTTGACGACAGCGTTTTGCTTAGGTACATTTAGACGTCCAGACATCCCTTTATAAATTTGTTGATCAGGAGTAGTACATGACAGACCAAAAGCTTGCCACTTTAGCAGTGCGTCAGGGCATTGAATCTGATACACAGCACGGGGCTGTTGTTCCCCCTATTTACCTATCAACTAATTATTCTTTCGATGGTCATAAAAATCCGAGAGATTTTGATTATAGTCGCTCAGGTAATCCTACTCGCACCATTTTAGGTGATGCCATTGCCAGCCTTGAAAAAGGTGAGAGTGGAGTCGTGACTTGCACGGGCATGGCGGCGATCACCTTAGTGGTCAGTTTATTGGGGCCTGATGATTTATTAGTGGTGCCTCATGATTGTTATGGTGGTAGTTATCGTTTATTTACCAATTTGGCTAATAAAGGGCAATTTAAGTTATTAGTCGTCGATCAAACTAATCCTGATGCGCTTAATGAGGCCATCGCTCAGCAACCTAAATTGGTGTGGTTAGAAACGCCTTCTAATCCTTTATTGCGTGTGGTGGATATTGAAGCCATCGCAACTGCCAGCCATAAAGTGGGTGCCTTAGTGGCCGTTGATAATACGTTTCTATCGCCGATTTTACAGCAGCCATTATTATTAGGCGCTGATATTGTGGTGCATTCCACTACTAAATATATTAACGGCCATAGTGATGTCGTGGGGGGGGCCGTGGTGGCGAAAGATCCCGATCTTAGCGAGAAGCTACATTGGTGGTCAAATACCTTAGGGTTAACAGGCTCAGCCTTAGATAGTTATTTTACCTTGCGCGGTATTCGCACATTAAGTGTTAGAGTGCGTGAGCATCAAGCTAATGCGCAACGCGTTTTAGCTGTATTGACACAAAGTGAAGCGGTGTCCCATGTATATTACCCAGGGCTGGCGTCTCACCCTGGGCATGAAATTGCGGCAAAACAGCAGCAGGGTTTTGGTGCTATGCTGAGTTTTGAGCTTGCAGGGGGTGAACCTCAGTTAGTGGCCTTTTTAAAGGCATTGAAGCTGTTTTCTTTAGCTGAAAGTTTAGGGGGCGTTGAAAGTTTAGTCGCCGTGCCTGCAACCATGACTCATCGAGCCATGGATCCGCAAGCCCGTTTGGCGGCTGGCGTGAAAGACACGCTTATTCGGTTATCGGTAGGCATTGAAGATGCTGATGATTTAGTGGCGGACATTCAAGCGGGGCTCGCTGCCGTCGCTGCAGTTTAATGGCTTTTTGTTACATCGTTTTACTATTAATGTCAGTGATTGAGAGTTGAGTCACTGACATGGACTATTTACTCTTTGTAGATTGTATGCCGTATTAATTGAGTTGTTGTAAAGGAGTTATCCATGGCACGTTGTCACTTACACAAATTTGGTGGCTCCAGTTTAGCGGACGCGGATTGTTATCGACGTGTGGCGCATATTTTATTAACCCATGGTCATAGTGATGATCTTGTGGTTGTTTCTGCTGCAGGCAAAAGCACTAACTTTTTGTTTAAACTGTTGTCATTGAAAGCAACCAAGCAGCTTTGGCAAGAAGAGCTACATAACCTGATCCATTATCAGCAAAATTTAATTGAGCAGTTATTATCGAGTGGCTCAGCTCGCAGTTTACGGGAGCGTTTATCCACAGATAAAGCCCAGTTGATGAGTTTACTGTCTTTAGACAATATGAATGAATACCAAAGTCATCAAGTGGTGAGTTTTGGAGAACGTTGGTCAGCCCGTTTATTGGCGGCATTATTACGTGGATCCGATGTGGCGGCCATTGATATTGATGCCCGTACTTTATTGATAGCCGATGAAGGTGCTGTTCCTCAAATACAAATGTCAATATCGCGTCGACGTGTGCAAGATTTACTCGCCGACCACCCTAATGAGCGTATTGTGATTACTGGTTTTATTTGTGCTAAAGCAACAGGTGAAACGTTATTGCTGGGACGAAATGGTTCCGATTATAGTGCGACTTTAATTGCCAGTTTAGCCGATATTGAACGTGTGACTATTTGGACCGATGTAGAGGGAGTGTTTAATGCCGATCCCAATAAAATTAATGATGCCAAGTTATTAAACAGTTTATCGTTAAACGAAGCCGATCGATTAGCTCACTTAGGCTCGCCCGTATTGCACAATCGCACCTTACAGCCTTTATTCAATACTCAAGTGAGTTTGGCAGTGCGTTCAAGTTATGCACCTCATACTGATTTTACGCTTATTGCGCCAAAAAGTTCATCGGCCAGTGCGCCAGTTGTCACCAATTTGAGCAGCGTTTCATTATTAAATATCCGTTTTAAGGGTAGGTTATCGGCATTGTTGAATGATTTTAAACGAGCAGAATTAGCGCCTCTGGCATATTGGTTACAGACTCAAGATAAAGTAGAGCTGGCTTTTACCCATGAAAATGAAAAACAAGCTCTGGTATTACTTGAGCGCTTAAGTGCTGCCTATTTGATTACTGATGTCACAGTGCGTACCGATTTTGGTTTGGTCGCGCTTGTGAGTGCCGATGCAGGATTATATCGTCGAGGATTTGCGCGGCTATTAAGTCGTGATGCTAAGCCACTGTTTAATGATGAACTCAGTTTAGTCACCTTAGTGCCTCCGTCTCAGGTGAATTTATTGACGCAAAAAGTGCATCGTCGTTGCGCGGGTCCCCGTAAACGTATTGGGGTGTTATTACTGGGAGCCGGCAATATTGGTTCGGCTTGGATAGACTTATTTAATCAAGCGCAAAAGACATTAAATAAAGAACTGGAAGCCAGTGTTGAGCTCATTGGCTTGGTGAGTTCTAAAAAAGCGTTGATTAGTAATGATGAAATTGATTTAAATCAGTGGCGTTCACAATTTGAGAAAGAGGCGAATGCTTGGAAATTTGATGATTTATTGACTGCTTTAGATGTCATTGAATGTGATGAGCTTATTGCTCTGGATATCAGTGCCAGCATGGAGTTAACTCTCAGATATGCTGATTTTTTTGCGCGCGGCATCCATATGGTGAGCGCGAATAAATTGGCGGGTTCCGGTCCGTTATCTTTTTATAATGAGTTAAAATCACAACTTGGCAATCGTCGATTATTTTGGCGTTATAACGCCAGTTGTGGCGCGGGATTACCCGTACAGCATGCCTTAAATGATTTACATCATAGCGGCGATAGCATTCAAGCTGTTGGCGGCATTTTCTCTGGCACTTTATGTTGGCTATTTGAATATTTTGATGGAGTTAAACCTTTTTCTGAGTTAGTCCTTGAAGCAAAAGCGTTAGGGCTGACAGAGCCTGATCCTAGAGATGATTTATCGGGCCGAGATATGCAGCGTAAGCTATTAATATTGGCTCGTGAAATTGGTTTGTCATTAGAACTGGATGATATTACCTTGCATTCATTGGTACCTGAGACATTAGCGACACTGCCTTTAGCGCAATTTATTGAGCGAATTAGTGAGCTCGATGCGTTGATATTACAGCAATTTGAAGCAGCGAAAGCACAAAATCAAGTGCTGCGTTATGTGGCAGCCTTGGATGATGTTGATGGACAATTAAAGGCCGAAGTGAGCCTGCAATGGGTGGATGTCAGTCACGCCTATGCCAATTTAACCCCTGGGGATAATGTGTTTGTGATCCAGAGTCAGTTTTATCAAGACAATCCTTTGATTATCAGAGGACCAGGTGCGGGACGAGAAGTCACAGCGGCAGCAGTGCAATCGGATTTAGCGCATATTTGCCATGATTTATTGAAAGAATAGAGTGTCCGCTAAACCTTGTTGTAGATAAAATAATATATGACGTTAAGTTTATAAAGCAAAGGGTTTATTAATAGCCCTTTTTATATTTATTTAATAGATTCCATCTAATTTTCTATCGACTTTTGATTGATTAATAAGATATAAAATAACATTGAGATAATGATATAAACCGTATAGTAAAGGTAATTAGTATCAAGATATAAACCCACTAGGTTATACATAATGACAAAGAACATATAGGTAAATATCGCCCATGCAGAATAGAAAGCATGGCGCAGAGATTGTATTCGACATTGAGTATTGATATTGCACGCATAAGTAATAAAAAAGACTAAGTGTAAAACAAAAGCCACTGTGAGATTTTTGAGCCCACATAGTAATAAAAAATAAGAGAGGAAGATAAAGATGAGTAATGAGCAGAGTTTTGAGTAGGGTAATATACGGACAGGCAATCCCTCAGCAGATTGCAGCATTTTAGTATACGCAATAGGGAGTGCGATACAAGATATAATGATAAAGGTTGTCGTTAAGCTTGCAATGAGTTGCCAGTTTCGAAAGAAAACAATGAGAATGAGTGAGCAGATAAAACTTAAGGATAGTGCTCGTCGTGAAAATTGTACTTGTATATCCCTAGAGCCAAAAAATGCTGGCATCTGTTTATATTTGACCATTTCATTAAGTTGTCGAGAAGCGATCCCTAAGTACATTAATCCGCTGCCCGTTGGACTGACAATAGAGTCCGCATATAAGGCAATGACAATCATGTTAAGTCCAAGTATACCTGCTAATTGGGCTAAAGGAGATTCAAATTTGAGACTGGACCAGCCATTGGTTAACATTTCATGAGGAAGAGCACCAATAAAGGCAATTTGTAAAAGTAAGTATATGATGAGAACAATGAGGACACTGAACACAAGCGTAATCGGAATATTTCGTTTTGGATTATCAAGTTCGGCACAAAAAGAGACGACTGCTTGAAAGCCGAAGAAAGAATAAAAGATACCACTCGATACGATGGCGGTAAAAATACTGCCAATACCGTAAGGGATTATACTATCTTTATAGGCCGTAAAATTAGTACTATCGAAGGCGTTAATAATGAAAATAATGGCCACAGTGGTTGGGAGAATGACCTTTATCCAAGTAATCACATTATTTACGCGAGATAATAAACGAATGCCCCAAAAGTTGACTAATAAATAAAATAACATAAATAGACTTGTTAGACCCATTCCAAGCAGTGTTATTTGCTCATTTTTAAAAAGATAAGGTGTCCATGATGCATAAATACTCGCAATATATTGGGTTGAAGCCATGGCTTCAGCTGGCACGATAATGAGACCGAGTAACCAGTTGGATATGCCTGTAACAAAACCAAAATGTTGATTATGAGATAGGCTAATTAAACGGGTGAAAAGGCCATTAATTGGATGTTTTATTGCAATTTCTGCAAGTAATAATGCCATACCTAGCACTATAATAGCACCAATGATCCAAGATAATATTGAAGCGCCCCCTGCTATTTTGGATGAGTAGTAAGCGGCATATAACCAACCGCTGCCTATCATAGTGCCAACACTAAAAAAAATAGTTGAGAGTAAACCCGGTCGATTTGTTTGAGGCACTTTGTTTACTCCCTAATTTTAGGTTACCATATTGAAAGGAAGAGGTTGTATTACTAGGTATAGTGATTTTTACGGGCTTAGCAAGATTGAATAAGCTTACAGTTTTCGTTTTAGAATGCCTCTGTGATCATGTGATATTTTATGAGTAGCTTGTCTTGTGTTTCTTTGTGTGCCGGATCGGGCACGATACAGGTAATAGGGCAGACTGAACGACAGGTAGGTTTATCATAATGCCCGACACATTCAGTACACAATATGGGATCAATTTCATAAATGACTTCACCTAGCGTGATAGCCTGATTCGGACACTCAGGCTCACACATGTCACAGTTGATGCATTTATCGTTGATTAATAATGCCATGATCTTTTTCTGCTATTCGTTTTTATACTGTTCGTTTTGTCATTAACCTACTTGCTGATGTGGATTGCGGGTATCTTGCCCTTGAGGTAAGTTGCGAAGTAATACGGCTTTGTTTACACTAATATTTTCAGGTAAGGCGAAAAAGACAAAGTGACCCGAGCCTAATCCTGCCGTTACCGTTTTTCCTTTTCGATTTAAAAGCGTGTTTATGGTGAGAGTGAGGTTACCTTGAGGGGTCATCATTTCAACACTGTCACCCACTGAAAATTTATTTTTGACATCGACTTCCGCCATGCCTAACTCATTATACTTCCCAGTAAATTCGCCGACAAATTGCTGGGTATCACTTATCGAGTAGCCATAATCATAGTTTTGATATTCATCATGGGTATGACGACGCAGGAAGCCTTCGGTATAACCTCTATGGGCTAAGCCTTCTAAATTATTCATCAAGGTGCGATTAAAGTCTTTGCCAGCAGCGGCATCTTCAATGGCTTGACGGTAAAGTTGTGCGGTGCGCGCCACATAGTAAAAAGATTTAGTGCGCCCTTCAATTTTCAATGAATCGATACCCATTTTTGTTAATCGCTCTACATGTTGGATCGCGCGTAGATCTTTAGAGTTCATGATGTAAGTACCGTGCTCATCTTCAAATGCGGGCATATATTCACTCGGACGCTCCGCTTCTTGTAATAAGACTATCTCATCACTGGGTTGATTTTTATGTTGGCGCTCGCCTAAAGTGGGTGTATGGAGTTGAACATCAGGGTTGACTGCAATAATGTCGCCATTGTGGTTTTCTTTTGCGGTATGGACATCGTATTTCCAGCGACAAGCGTTCGTGCAGGTACCTTGATTAGGATCGCGTTTATTGATATAGCCCGATAATAAGCAGCGGCCAGAATAGGCCATACAGAGTGCACCATGAACAAAAACCTCGAGTTCAATATCGGGGCAACGTTGACGTATTTCTTCAATTTCATCAAGGGATAATTCACGGGATAAAATAACTCGTTTAATGCCTTGTTGCTGCCAAAATTTAACTGATGCCCAATTAACAGCATTGGCTTGCACTGATAAATGAATGTCTTGCTCAGGAAAAGCCTCCCTTACCATCATAATAAGACCAGGATCGGACATAATAAGTGCATCAGGCTGCATGTGAATGACTGGCAGCATGTCTTTTATATAAGTTTTAAGCTTACCGTTGTGTGGAGCAATATTACTCACGACATACAGCTTTTTATTCAATGCATGCGCTTCTTTAATGCCTATTTTTAGGTTCTCCAAACTAAAGTCATTATTGCGGACTCTTAAGCTATATCGGGGCTGTCCGGCATAGACCGCATCGGCACCATAAGCAAAGGCGTAATGCATATTTTTTAACGTACCAGCAGGCGATAATAACTCCGGTTTAAACATAATGACCTCAATGAAATAGTACTTACAAGGCAGACTACAGTGGGTTAACTGTAAAAGCCGCAGAATCCTACTTTACGTTTGAGGGGGAATCAAATATTTCTGACTTATATTTAAGCATAATGGGACTTTCTTTGATTAAGATCAATAAGGTGTTTTTATCCTAGCGTTAAAAAGCGTTGCGATATTTTTTACAGGGTATCATTCTTGATGATTAGCACCCTGAATTGAGTGTATCGTTTCAGGCTTTTTAATTTATGATTATGGCCTTAGTGAAGCCTTGCCTTTTAGCTCTTCAATATTTGCTGTGCCCACTTGTTGCATGACTTGTGTCAGTTGAGCTTTGAGCATGGCAATGGCGTGTTGCCCGCCTTCATCGCCAAGTGCACAGACACTGTACATGAAAAGCCTACCAAGAAAGGTAAACTGTGCGCCTAATGCGAGTGTGCCAGCGATATCTGAACCTGAACGTAGGCCGCTGTCCATCATAATGGTCATTTTATCTTGATAGCGCTCATTTAATTGGGTCATGGGGGATAGCGGAGATTCACCAAAATCGAGTTGTCTTGCGCCATGATTGGAGAATATTACCCCGTCACAGCCCAATTTAATTGCTTGTTGTAAATCATGCTCGCTCATGATTCCTTTTATCACTAAGTTACCTGGCCATGCATCGCGGATAGTTTTAAGGCTGTCAAAATCCAGCCAGCCCATGGTAGCGGTATTCATTAGTTCAGTGAGCTCTTGTTTTTGATTACCAGTTTCCATATAAGGGGTTAAATTTTTAAATTGGGGGATGCCTTGTTTGAGGGTGTTAATACTCCATGTGGGTTTGATGGCAGCTTGATAGACATTTTTCAGCGTCAGCTTGGGGGGCATCGCGAGGCCATTATTAAAATCTCTAGGGCGAAAGCCAAAGGTGGGCATATCAATAGTGACGACTAAGGTTTTATATTGCATGACTTTGAGTCTATCAATGATGTCATCACGAATATGTGGATCAGTCGGGTTATATAATTGATACCAAGCTTGGCCATGGGTGGCTTCGGCGATTTGCTCTAATGATTCCGATGACACCGTACTTAAAATATAAGGAATATTATGTTTGTATGCGGCTTTGGCGAGAATAATCGGTGCGTTCGGCCACATTAGGCCTTGTAAACCAATAGGAGCGATGCCGAAAGGGGCACTATAAGTATGACCAAACAGTGAGACATTAGTATCGACATCAATGCGAGGTTGAATATAAGTGGGTTTAAAGGTGATAGCGTTTATGGCTTGTCGATTTCGCATTAGACCAATATCATCCATACAACCTTCAATTAAATAATCATAGGCAAATTTAGGCACGCGTCGATGGGCTTTTTGTTTGAGCTGTTTGCTACTGGCGTAATGACGACTAAAATGTAAATCCATGTCTGAGCTTGGCATCTCGATCCCGATAGACTTTTTCCGTTAAGAGAAAAGATTAGCATGGATTGATGCCACTGAGTTTAAAACATGTTAGGGATGGAGCGATATATAAATGAAGACGAATAAGGTAAAACATTAATTAAAAACAGAATAAAGAAGCGATTAACCTCTTACTGCTGTTTTTAATTAATATCAGCTTAAATGAACATCCTTTTCACACCAATTAGCTGTTTATTTCATTGCGTAAGTAGATACTAAAGTCTTTGGCTGTTTTAGACTCATTGATGTCTGGATTCTTGGCTAATTCTTTATTGGTTTGGCGAACTAGCTGCCTCAATTTTTGTCTTTCGAATTGCGGATATTGTTCCAGTAATGACTGAATGGCACTATCGCCTTCCGTTAATAACTGATTACGGGTTTTATCGGCAACATTGGTTTTGGCGCTCTCATTGTGATTTTGATTCAATACATTTTTAAGCGCAATTTGCAGAGCATCAATATCTTCATAACGCATGATTTTACCAATAAACTGAAATTGGCGGCGATGAGCTTCGGTATTGATTTTAATGGTTTTTGCTTTCAAAACGTTATCGTACAATAACTCATCGAGATCCAACTTTTCTAGTTGGCTTTTACTTAATGATACAAGGCGTTTACCCAGATCTTGGTAGATGGCTATTTCGCGCTTAGTTTCAGCTCGACTGACATAATCGTCATTTTGATCATAAGGTTGTTTAAAGTGTTCTGAGTCGCCAACAATGTTCATATAAAAAATCTCTAACTAAATCTAGCCCTATTCTAGCATTTTACCCCTGTTCACACTAGGGGCTGTTGCTCTTTGGTGATGATTTATGCAGCAATTTATGGGTTGTTTATACAGGTTGGGGCTTGTGTGGTGTCGTTGTTCTCGACTTGGGTTCAAACGTCGTTCTACCTTCCCCATTCATGGGGTCGATCATAACTAAGCGATAACGCAGTAGAAAGGAGCCACAAAGGTTGTCCGAAGGATTTGGCTAAGCGTATTTTTCTCTTTATTGTAGAGAATGGGCTTAGAATGTGAGCTTGCATCCTCTACGCCGTGATTAAAATGCTTTTATTCCTAGCATAATTTAATCCCCAAAGATCAACCGTCCTTAGGGGGGGAATTGTACTGCGCATTGAAAACGGCATTATTTAATGTGATTGGTTTTATGGTTTGTTATGCTAAAGGTATTCCCGCTAACTTATAGAGTACGTTTGTGTCTTCATCTAGCATTGATATTGAATTAGCCCCCCTGAAAAATGCCGTTTCTATGGCGCTTGAATATGCCGCGAGTTTAGGCTCGAGTGCCGCCGAAGTGGCGATCAGTAAACAGCAAGGTTTGTCTGTTTCCACTCGATTAAAAGAAGTCGAAACCGTTGAGTTTAATAAAGATGGTGCCTTAGGGATCACCTTATATCGTGGCGGTTGTAAAGGCAGCTCATCGACATCAGATTTGAGTCCTGAAGCGATCAAAGAAGCCGTGAAAGCGGCTGATGGCATTGCTCGTTTTACTTCTGAAGATACGTTTAGTGGCTTGGCCGATAAAGAGCGGATGGCAGCAGAGTTTCGTGATCTAGAGCTGTATTACCCTGAAGAGGTTACCCCTGAAGCCTTAGCAAAGTTGGCTATTCGTGCAGAAACCGCAGCCTTGGAAGCCGATAAGCAGATTAAAACATCTGATGGTGCGAATGTGAATGCGCATACAGGTTTTAAGGTTTATGGCAATAGTCATGGTTTCTTACAGGGAGAGGCGAGCTCACGTTATAGTTTGAGCTGTGTCGTGATTGCTGAAGCTGAAGATAAGATGCAGCGAGATTATGATTATACGGTTGCAAGACAATTTGATGCATTAGTGTCTCCAGAGATTATTGGTCAAAAAGCGGCTGAGAAAACGGTTGATCGTTTATATGCTCGAAAAATGGCGACAATAAAGCTACCTATCCTGTTCAGTCCAGAAATTGCCACAGGGTTAATGGGACATTTGGTGGGGGCCATTAGTGGGGGGAGTTTGTACCGTAATTCAAGCTTTTTGCAAGATGCGCTTGATACCGATATTTTTCCAGAGTGGTTTAGCATCGCTGAGCAGCCTCATTTACTAGGCGGATTATCGAGTGCTAATTTTGACTCTGAAGGTGTGGCGACAGTCGATAGAAAGATTATAGATAATGGCCGCTTAGCCAGTTACTTATTAACCAGTTATTCTGCTCGAAAATTAGGGATGACCAATACGGGGCATGCGGGTGGTATTTACAACTGGACCTTATCTGATACCGGACAGACATTTTCTCAATTGATTAAAGAAATGAATACGGGTTTATTGATCACAGAAGTGATGGGCCAAGGTGTTAACGGGGTGACTGGGGATTATTCTCGGGGTGCTGCCGGTTTTTATGTGGAAAATGGTGTGATTTTATATCCAGTTGAAGAAATTACCATTGCGGGTAATTTGAAAGATATGTATAAAAATATGGTTGCTGTTGCTAAGGATAGAGATTTACGTTCATCAATTAGAACGGGTGGAATATTATTAAGTGATATGACAGTCGCGGGTAATTAAATAATATAATACTATTTTCTCTACTCAATGAGAAAATAGTATAGGAATGTAGACTTTAGTATGGCTGTCGCTTGTTGATAGCCATTTTTTATTGTTTTTTATTATTTTTTAAAATTATTTATCGGTTGAATAATGTAAAACGATAATAATTAAAATACTGTTTATTATAATGTTGTCTTTTAATCTTCATGCTGCATCTGTTTTTTTTATTAATGATATATTAAGTCTGCTTATTGTTTGTTTATTTTGTTTTTACTTTTACTTTTATAGCTTTAAAGAATGTTTGTTTTTTATTTACACCCGTTTTAATTAATTCCCTCACTGGTATTAGTTTATTGTGTTTTCTTTTTCTTAAGTTTAAAGTCGTGCATTATTGAGCGCTAAAGAAGTCTGGCGAGCTCTTTTTATATCATCATTTTATTTAGGCAAAAAGAAAATGAATCGAAGAGACTTTATTAAAAGTGCTTGTGCACTTTCTGCATTACCCACTATTGGTTTGTCGAGTGAAAGTACGCCAATGGATGGTTCCAGTTTCCCTACTTCTATCATGAATGCCAGTTTGTCAGCGCAATCGGGTGAATTAGATATTTTGTTTGGACAATTACCCGATGACATTTATGGGCATATTTTCATGTGTGAGGGGATCCCTTTAGAGGTCGATCAATTAACGCCAAATGGAAGAGGGGCGTTAACCCGTATCGATTTCAGTCATGCGCGCGTCTCTTTTACGCGCAAAATGATTAATACTCCTTCGGCTATTATGCAAGAACATGTCACCGGTTTATTTGATAAGTTCTCTCTATTAGGCGGCACTGTGTATTTCAGTATGAATTTGGGTTTTATGAATTACTGTAATACTGCGCCCAACTATATGGGTAATAACCGTTTTGCATTAAGTTATGAAGGGGGGATGCCGTTTGAATTTGATGCGACGACGTTAGAATTAGTGACGCCAATAGGTGAAATATCGGAGTGGAAAACCAGTTTACCGCCTTTTGCCGATGTGTTGTCTCCCGATAAATGGTTATTCCCTCAAATTAGAACGACGGGGCACCCCTACTTTGATTTAGAAACACAAGAGTGCTTCACCATTAATTATGGGGGGAATGCGGGAGATAGTGGTACGCGTAATGGTTTTATTCAACTCATTCGTTGGGATGAAGAAGGGCCGTTTGAATCGTGGCAAGTTAAGTTGCGTAATGGTAGTAATGCTTATATTTCAGCTACATCACATTCGTTAAGTGTGACTAGGCAGTTTGTTTTAATTTTTGAAACCGCTGCTAGGGTAGAAAATTCACGCATTTTAGGCTTCAGAAGTGTTACGCCTCAACAGCATCGTACACCCGTATGGATCATTCGAAAAGCGGATCTTATTGCGGGACATGTTGATGTTCTGGCTGATTATCTCGAGCTTGATTTTGATACTTCTGACATCATGTGCAATTACAATGATGATAGCAATGTGGTGACGTTATATGGTCAGTATTTAGGGGCGATGGATAAATCTGAGCCTCAATTTGACTGGGAGCAATTGTTTTTTGGTGGCCGTGTCGATGAGAATATTGCTGGGTACCCTGCAGCACCCGTCGATGTAGGCGGTTTAGTTCGGGCTCGAATTCAAGTGAATGTGCTGAGCGCAACTGAAATTAAAGCCGACTTTTCTATTATACGTGATGAGCATTTATGTTGGGATATGAATGATCCTGCTTACCGAGGACACTTTCAATTTCCAGACACTTTTGAGCATATCTACTGGTCTGCCATTGGTTATCGTCCAGAGCATTTAGTGAAAAGAGTGGCGAAAGCCTACGAAGACTACCCTAATCGGTATTGCACCAATGACAGCTTGCCGCAAGCGGCTATACCGTCTGCATTGATCCATATGGATTGCAATAGCATGACGATTAGTGACAGTTATCAATTCCCTGAAGACTGTGTCATGCGAACGCCACAATTTATGTCGGCGGTGGGTTCGAGTGCGCAAAATGAAGGTTATGTGTTGACTTTTGTGGTGCGGAAAAATCCAACGCAAGTGGAGAATAATGGTAAGGAATTATGGATTTTTGATGCACAGAACTTAGGCCAAGGACCTGTGTGTATTCTGGGGAGTCGTGAACTGAGTTTTGCGACGACAAACCATGCTCTCTGGGTGCCCAGTATTGGCCCGCGTCCTGTGACAGCCTATAAGTCGAATATAGGCCAACATTTCTTAGATAAAATGCCCTGCCATTCTAGTGAAGTTCAAGACATATTAACGACTTATATACTGCCCCAGTTTACTTAACACATTAGCTCACTTAAAACATGAGTATTACTGAATGCATCTGATGAATTAATAAATGAATTTACTTAACGCTTTATTCAAACACAAAAATCAAGGGGGATGAAAATGAAGTTGAAAAAGAGTGTGTTGGGGATCGTAGGATTGATCAGTGTGATTGGTCTGTCTTTTGGATTGTATTCCACAGAAAATCCAACAGAGACACTATCCAATTATCAAAATAGCTATGAATGCCACCCTGCCGTTATTCATGCGCCTCGTTCTGTTGAAGAAGTTCAACAAGTGGTATTAGCGGCCCTCAATGAAGGGCAAAAAGTGATGACAGGCAACCGAAAGTTTGCCAGTCAAATTGATGCCGCTTGTGTGGGTGACGGTCAAGTACAGATCACTTTGGAAAATATGAACAATATAGTGGCCTTCGATGCGAGCAGTATGACCGTCACGGTACAAGGTGGAATGCGCTTTAACGATTTGAATGACTTTCTGCGTAGCCAAGAACTTAGCGTTAATATGGTCACAGAATTGGGTATTTTCACGATTGGAGGCATGTTAGGCAGTGGGACGCATGGTTCTACTTTAACGAAGAAAAGTAACATGTTGGCTGATTATATTACTCAGATGAAAATAGTTGATGGGCTGGGTGAGGTACGGACCCTCACAGGGGAAGCGTTGAATGCGGCACGCGTTAATCTTGGGGTGTTAGGTGTGGTTGTTGAAGCGACCATTCAGCTTGAGCCAGGCTTTAAGGTGAGTGCAGATGTACAAGGTTATAGGAGTGATGATGGGCTTGAGGATATCATATTAGATATTGCGCGTGATAATTACTCGGCAAACATTGCGTGGTTTCCCGGTATTGGTCGTTATGCCACGACGTTGTACAATGAAGTGCCGTTAGAAACACTAGGTAATGCCTATAATGCTCAAGCTGATGTCTCTGATATACAAGAGTACTTCTTTGGTTTGTTGTTTGATGCGTTACATGAGGTTCCAGGTTCGGGGTTACAGTGCCTAGCGACAAAAATTCGCTATGGTGCGCGTGATACCTCGTATTTTAGAGATTTTGACTCAGGGGGGGTGGTTGCTAGCCCTGTGGGTGAGTCTGATCGCATGCAGTATTTTGAGTGTAAAGCAACCGATGCTTGTGTATGGGACAACTTACCCATTGCTTTGCAAGAAATTGCGATCCCATTGACGCAATTACCCAATTGGATCCGTGATGTCAGGGAAGTGCTTGCTTCTCACGAGAAAACCTGTTTCCCATTAAATGGCATTTACTTTCGTTTTGGTAAGGCATCATCAAGTTATCTTGGCATGAATGCAGGCCGTGATACGGCTTATTTAGGCATAGAATATACCTTAAGACAGGAGGGCAATGCGGTGCCCAAAAATTATTTTGTGAATCTTGAGATTGAGCAAATGTCTATTCGAAAATACGGTGGTAGACCACATTGGGGGAAGAATTCTGTAGCGATTTTTGAAAATATTCCAGAGAAATTTGAAAAGTGGGATGATTTTTTAGCGTTCAAAAATCAAATGGATCCTCATAACGTTTTCACTAACCCTTTCTGGGAGCGAGCCAAAGGCGATGATGGATTGGATAATTATCGCACGCCAGGCTGTAATGCGAGAGGGGAGTGTTATTGTGAAATCGATGAGCATTGCGAAGCTGGAACGAGCTGTCAAATAGGCGCGTGGTATACCCAAGCGAATATTTGCAAATAAGCCTTAAAGGTCGCTCCGACATACTCTTATTTGATGTATCAAAGAGTGACCGTTTATTTTTAACGGCTATCAATAAAAATGCTATTTTATTGTTATTATTATCTTTATTCCATATTGATATAAATTATTCTTTTAAAGTTAGCAAGGTTTTAAGCTTAACCACCTCGGATTTTTCGTTAACATTCATCAATGTTCATTCACACTTTTCTCAATAATAAAATTAATAGTTTTTGTTGTTTTTCATATATTTGTTTTATTTTTGATTAGCTTGAAGTTTTATTAGTATCCATTTATTGAGGATGTCTTCTGTTTCTTTTTGTTCGTTTCTTATCCATAAGTAGGGTTGTGTCGCAGGTATTGAATAAGTAATATGCAACGAATCCCTATCCTCATGACGAAGTACAACCGTGAAAATATCTTACATTTTAAGTGCTTTGTTTGGTTTGTCACTGTCTGGAGAGTCTGTTCAAGCGACGGCTATCGAGACTTATACTCTCAATAATGGTTGTGATGCTTCTGCTGCGATAGAGATGCGTTATAAAGGGACGCTTGAGTTACCATCGAGTGTTGAGCAAGTGAACTTAAACAATGAATGGATGAAAAAAGGTCGAGTTTACGGGATTGATTGGTATGAAAATTTACCCATGTCTCATGAGGCGGATAATAAATTAAAAATTAATTGGTTTGTCCCTAAACAAAAACGTTCAAATGCTAGAAAGGTGAGTATTAACACCGCATATTTTGAAGCTTATTGTGCGAATACCAATGAAAAATTAGGTGAGTTCGAAATTGATGTCAAAGTAAAATATAACGAACTCGGAATATTAGCATCAAAAAACACCCACTTTAGACATGTCAATTTTTATGATAAACAGTGTGGCTTGTATAAAGTGACCGCGAAAAGTTATTCGCCTAAAGCGTTACAAATTGCTTGTTTCTTACCTAAAAAAGTCAAATAAGTCACCAGAATTTGGCTTAAGTGATGTGATGTGATGGGGTAAGTGAGTGTGATTTTTTGATTGCTCCCCAGATGTATGTTTATTGCGCTTTTTGTCTCTCTACCCCTGTTTGTTATTTATGTAAGCTATTGTTTGTTTCAATTAAAATAAACAGTATGCTGGCTTAATCTTTTTAGAAAAGGAGTTCGCATGCATATTGCTAATTCAACCCGCCTAAGCTATCGCTTAATGGATAAGACCGATGCTGAATTTTTATATCAGTTAGATCAAGATCCCGATGTGATGCACCATATCAATGGTGGCCATAAAACCCGTCGTGAAGACATTGAGCAGATCATACTGCCAAGAATGGATCGCTATAAGAATAGTGAAAAAGGTTGGGGCCAGTGGAAAGTCACCATGATAGAAACGCAACAAGATATCGGTTGGATTATCGTGAGGCCGATGGGGTTCTTTTCTGACTCGCCTCAATGGGACAATTTAGAATTGGGTTGGCGTTTCTTCCAATCATCTTGGGGGAAAGGGTACGCGAGCGAGGCGGCTATGCACCTTAAGAATGCTTTATCAGTGCAGGATCCTAGTTTGAGTTTTTGTGCCATCGCGAATGAAAGCAATGATGCTTCTATTCATATCATGAAAAAAATGGGCATGACTTACGTGAAAACTTATTTACATCACGATCCATTAGGTGATGTTGATGTGGTGTTGTACCAACTCGCAAGTTAATCGGCTAACACTCATTGGTATACACTGGGGGCCGTCTGCCCCATTAAAATTCAATCGTTAACTTCATTTTTTGCAAATCCTTAACCTGATCAACGTTATCCTCAGATTTAATATTATCTTCAAAACCAGTGTCACCATAAAGAGCAAAAGCTCGTGCTCGTATTTGTTTTTGAGCTTCTGGCGGCGGACATTTTCCATTATCCCATAGGTCTTTAGCGGTATCTGATGTCACCGCCTGATTCATTGAATAAAGCACAAACTTATTTTCTTCAACGTCGGGATAATTATTCATCATGGTCTTCATCACCTCAGATATTATCTGCCCAGCGATCAAAACATCATACTTTTCATTGCTCGGTATTCGGCAGTATTTCATGTGAAACAGCCAATCATGAATAATAAATGCAGGAGCATACCCCCAAGGCGAAAAACTGTTAAACACCCAAAATACTCTTGGAATAGAACCGCCATCTGTAGGCATATTTTTAGGTATAATCAATTGACCATTTGAACGTTCGAAAGTCAATGGATCATCTTCATCTGGAACAAACAGAAACTCATCAGGCCTAGTCCACTGAACCGTCAATTTTCCTGATAATTTACCTGTTGCAGTTTCTTCGTAATGCTTAGATGCACATCCAGATAAAAACAAAATTATTATCAATATAAAGAGAGGTTTGTTCATAAATAGTTCCATCTATTTTAAATCATGGACCTCCCACTTCTGGGGGAGTCTGCCCACTTTACCCTCACCTAGAATTGCCTCGCCTCAATTAACCCGTTAACAATGACGATCGACTGTTCTATAGATAACGTTCTATTGTAGTGACTATCACGCTTTACTGTCATATTGATAACAGTTTAGTACTATCACTCAAGCGACTTTGTTAAATGTACTGATTTTGGCACTCGCTTTTTTATCTTGATGTAGATATTACGCGGCATCGGCTGGTCATTATCCGCCAGTATGGTAATTTTTTCATGGCGGATAGCCTTTAACTTAATCAGCCGCTTGAGTGATGGTTTGAGGCTTCCCATAAGCGAATTAGTGGCAATAAGTAAGTCTCGAGTGGTTTTAGGTTTGCCATCGCTTAATTCATCTATAACCTTCAGCATGAGGGGACCCCATTTATTATTGTTATTCATTATCAGTTACCTTTTTCTGTGCTATTCATCATGACTTTTTATTGTCATTAGTGTGACGATTTGTTGCTTAATCAAAGCGGACGGCCTTGGTTTCAGGGGGCTTGCTGTCAGGATCCGCCAACGCAATCTCTAATGCCGCCTGTATATGCTGCTGAGTGGTGTCATATAAAGGAACATGGGTGTCACGGTTTGTCACTAATAGTCCAATTTCAGTACAGCCAAGAATGACCGCTTGCGCACCTTGCTGATGCAACTGATGGATGATCGCTAAATAGCGCTGTCTGGATGCGTCGTTCAAGGTTCCTAAACAGAGTTCTTGATAAATAATATCATGAACAATTTGCCTCTGTTCGTGATTGGGAGTAATGACTTCGATGCCAAATTTGTTTTCTAATCGGCCTTTATAGAAGTCTTGTTCCATAGTGAAATGAGTGCCTAATAATCCCACCTTAGTGACATTGTCATCGATTAGCTGCTTGGCGGTGGCATCGGCAATGTGTAACAGTGGAATATTGATTGTGGCTTCAATTTGAGGGGCGACTTTATGCATAGTGTTGGTACAAATGAGTAAAAAATCTGCGCCCCCCGCTTCAACATACTGAGCGGCTTGACTGAGTATATCGGCTGCTTTGTCCCACTGACCCAGATGTTGATGTTTTTCTATTTCATCAAAATTGACGCTGTATAAGCATATTTTTGCACAATTTAAGCCTCCTAAGACAGCTTTAACACCTTGATTGAGTCCTTGATAATAGCTCATGGTGGACTTCCAGCTCATGCCCCCTAATAGGCCTATTGTTTTCATGTTTTCTCTTATCGTTAGCTTGGGTGTATTGACTCATCTTTCGCGTATGGTTCAATAAAACGCGTCATACTGTATTGTATAATATTAATATATCACTTCAGATGGCGAGAAATGATTTTCGTGCAAGAAGTGATGCATAATGGCATCCATTATGAGAGAAATCGAGTGTATAAAAGAAGTCGATGATGAAAGAAATAGAAAGCATGAAAGAAATTGAAGGGAAATTAGTTTCTGGGCATCAGGTTGCTTCAGGTTTAGCGAAAGACAGCCCTTTTTCGAAAGGCACCATCGCCATGCAACGCCCTTATTTTTTGAAAGCAGGATTGGACTTATCTGATTGCTATTTAGGCACCTTGAATGTGGATATCGGCTCTGGTTTTTCGTTATCTTCCCCCGATTATCTTTTTGCGGATGTGAAATGGGCAGAAGACTTTCCTGCAGAATCGTTTTCTTTTTTTAAGTGTACTCTTTTTTATCATGATAAATGGCTGGATGCCTATATTTACTACCCCCATCCTGAAACTAAAATTGGCCATTTTCAAAATGATACTGTCATTGAAATTTTAACAGTTCCGCTGGCTAATATTCATTATGGCGATCAGGTAACGATCAAAATAGACGGCTCAAAACTCACTCGAGTGTGAGGGATGCTGCTGTTATCAATAAAGTTCAGGGAGTGGTTATGGCGTTGGCGTCTCATTTAGTGGAGCAGTCACAGAGAGAGCAAAATAAGCATGATATTGTAGTGGTTGGTGCGGGGATTGTGGGCATAGCTACCGCTTGTGAGCTGCAAAGACGGCAGCCCCAAGCTAACATTTTGGTGCTAGAAAAAGAAAGCGCGGTTGCTTTGCATCAAACGGGTCGTAATTCAGGGGTTATTCATGCGGGGGTGTATTATGCACCTGGCAGCCTTAAGGCACAGTTTTGTACTCAAGGTAATCGAGAAACGAAAGCATTTTGCCTTAAACATGATATTCCATTTGAAGAATGTGGCAAATTGATTGTTGCGACGCAGATGGTGGAGCTCACTCAACTTGATGCGCTTAAGGAACGCTGTCAGGCTAATGGAATTGAGGCGATAAGATTGAACGCCGCTGAGCTTAAAGAAAAAGAGCCTAATATCATCGGCTTTGCTGCTTTATGGGTGGCGGATTCTGCCATTGTGAATTATCAGCAGATAGTGCAAGTCATGGCGAAGGAGTTTGTCCTGCAAGGGGGAGAAATCCGTTTTGAGCAAACTATTTTGAGCATCAAGGAACATGAGTGTGTACAAGTACAATGTCAAAACTCTTTGATTAATGCTGATCAATTGATTTGCTGTGCAGGCTTGATGGCGGATAAGCTGGTGAGTCTGTGCGGTATTGAGGCTGATTTTCGTATTTTGCCTTTTAAAGGCGAATATTTCTTATTGAATGCTAAACATAACAGTGTGGTTAATCATCTTATTTACCCTGTGCCGGATCCCAAACTGCCTTTTTTAGGGGTCCATTTGACCAAAATGATTGATGGCACGGTGACCGTGGGCCCTAATGCCGTACTCAGTATGAAACGGGAAGGGTACGAAAAATGGGATTGGGATCTCAAAGAGTGTCTACAGATGTTCTGCTATGTCGGTTTTTGGCGTGTTATGGCTAAATATTGGCGATCGGTGTTAACTGAGGTTAAAAATTCCCTATCGACGCGAGGCTATTTAAAGCGGGTGAATCAATATTGTCCGAGTATTGAGCGAGCTGACTTACAGTCATATCCTTGCGGTATACGAGCGCAAGCAGTATCAATGCAGGGGGAGTTACTGTCAGATTTTCATTTTCAATCCAGCAAGCGTACTTTTCATGTGTGTAATGCTCCTTCCCCGGCAGCGACATCGGCGTTGCCCATTGCGCGTTACATTGTGGATCATATCGAAAAATGATCAAGCCTGTAATGCAAAGAAATCAGAGTGAAATAATAAGCTGTTATTATTTATAAGTGTATATATGGAGTTCCATATGTCTTTGCGGTACACTTTCCTCTGTTAGTGTGTCCCATCAAAATATTTAATAGGTGATTGACGTGTCTCCAGTGTCTTTTTTTAAGGCCTTAAGCGATGAAACACGCTTGCAGATCTTAATGCTTATTACGAGTGAAAATGAATTATGTGTGTGTGAATTGATGGTAGCGTTAAATCTTAGTCAGCCTAAAATTTCACGGCATTTAGCGTTATTACGTAATCAAGGCTTATTACTTGATAGGCGACAAGGTCAGTGGGTTTTTTATCGGCTTAATGCTGACTTGCCTTCATGGGCGCACAATACGCTTGCTGAAATAACCGCTGAGCAATCTTCCCTTTTGACTGAAAATAGCAAGCGACTTGCACAAATGGGCCGTCGCCCCGAGCGTCAAATTACGTGCTGTTAAATACAGTGTGAACATCAGCATAAAAATAAGAAAAGTAGGTTAACAAATGGCAATAAAAATTGGGATTAATGGTTTTGGTCGTATGGGGCGCTTGGCACTAAGGGCGGGGTGGGATTGGCCTGAATTTGAATTTGTGCACATTAACGATCCGGCGGGAGATGCTGAAACCTTAGCGCATTTATTAAATTTTGATTCTATTCATGGGACTTGGCAACATCAAGCTGATGGCTCGGATCATAAAATATATATTGGGGATGCACAGATTAAGGTCAGTCATCATCAAGCCATTGCTGAAACGGATTGGTCTGAGTGTGATCTAGTCATTGAAGCGTCGGGTAAAATGAAAACCAAGGCGTTATTGCAATCTTATTTAGATCAAGGGGTCAAACGTGTTGTGGTGACGGCACCTGTGAAAGAAGAAGGTGTGCTCAATATCGTGATGGGTGTTAATGAGTCGTTATACGATCCTGAAGTCAATCGCATTGTGACAGCCGCTTCTTGTACGACCAATTGTCTTGCGCCAGTTGTTAAAGTGATCCATGAAACCTTAGGCATTAAGCATGGTTCGATGACCACCATTCATGATATTACCAATACCCAAACCATTTTAGATGCGCCTCATAGTGATTTACGCCGCGCCAGAGCTTGTGGGCAAAGCCTTATTCCCACCACGACAGGCAGTGCGACTGCGATTACCCATATTTTTCCCGAATTGAAAGGTAAGCTTAATGGTCATGCGGTTCGTGTGCCTTTAGCCAATGCGTCATTAACGGACTGTGTGTTTGAACTGAAGCAAAGCACAACAGAGGATGAGGTTAATGGTTTACTTGAGCAGGCGGCTTTGGGGGAGCTTAAAGGTATTTTAGGCTTTGAAACTCGGCCTTTGGTGTCTGTTGATTATAAGACGGATCCTCGATCCTGTATTATTGATGCCCCCTCTACGATGGTGGTCAATAATACGCAGCTTAAGTTATATGTCTGGTATGACAATGAATGGGGTTATGTTAATCGCACGATTGAACTGGCTCGTATGATAGGGCGATTAGATCATTGTTAACAAAGATCCAAAGCTTACCTCTCGCGGTGCGTCAATATTTATTAATCACCAGTAACTACTGGTTTTTCACCTTGACGGATGGTGCATTGAGAATGCTGGTGGTGCTGCACTTTTACCAATTGGGTTACGACGCGCTTGCTATAGCCACTTTATTTTTATTTTATGAAGCCTTTGGTGTGGTGACTAATTTATTGGGCGGCTGGCTCGGTGCACGCATTGGGCTAAACCGGACCATGAATATAGGATTGGGGTTGCAGGTTGTCGCGCTCTCAATGTTATTAGTGCCCCCAAGTTGGTTGATTGTTCCTTGGGTGATGGCGGCGCAGGCTTTATCGGGCATAGCTAAAGATCTTAATAAAATGAGCGCTAAGAGCGCGATTAAGACCTTGGTGCCTAAAAATGAAAAGGGGAAACTCTATCAATGGGTGGCTTGGTTAACGGGATCGAAAAATGCCCTTAAAGGGGTGGGCTTCTTTCTTGGTGGTCTGCTGCTTTCCTTGATGGGGTTTACTGACGCGATTACATTGATGGCAATCGCCTTGGCGTTGGTTTGGCTATTGAGTTTACTGTTACTTAAAGAGGATTTAGGCAAGACAAACGTCAAGCCTAAATTTAATGAGATTTTTTCAAAGAGTCGGTCAATTAACTTATTGTCGGCAGCGCGTTTGTGTTTGTTTGCTTCTCGGGATGTGTGGTTTGTGGTGGCATTACCCGTTTACTTGTCGAGTCAATTGGGTTGGACACAGTTGGATGTGGGGGCTTTTTTGGCGGCATGGATTATTGTGTACGGTCTTGTGCAGTCACAAGCGCCTAAAATTACGCGAAGTCATTCTAAGCTGCCCGATGGCGGGGCAGCGGTGTTGTGGATGATGGCACTGACGATGAGTATGTTGCTCATGGCATTGGCAATGGACTCTCTCATATTCGATCTTCAGTGGACACTTGCTGTTGGTTTGGTTGTTTTTGGTGTTGTTTTTGCTATCAACTCATCTCTTCATAGTTATTTAATTGTAAGTTACGCGAGGGAGGATGGCGCCTCCCTTGATATTGGCTTTTATTATATGGCCAATGCGGCAGGAAGATTGATAGGCACACTGCTATCGGGTTGGTTATATCAAATATCGGGTTTACAGGCATGCCTTTATATGGCGCTCAGTTTCTTAGTCTTGACGATGCTATTGTCTTTATTTCTTCCTCGAAATGATAAAAAATCTGAGTAAGTTAAGTTAAAAAACCCTATCTAAACCACCCAGTAGCGTGCTTTATTTTTCAATTTTGTTTCATTCCATGTAATCTGTAGGGATAAGAGGCGACTGAAGTCGCACGAACGCCCAAAGAGATTGAATCTGCTAGTTTCCGTGTCTTTGGTAAAAATAATAAAAATGAATATCCAAACTGTCTAATGAATCGGTTATTCCCTTGTTATGTATTCCCAAATGGGCTGAGCATACCTGTTCAAATCATTTGAGTCTCTTCATGCAAAGAGTTTCTCCCTTAATGTCTTTGACTTTAGGTTGTTACGATTTGACTTAGTCATATCAATGAATGAATCGAAGCGGATCGTTTGGCTATTACAACAAATTGAGAGGGTGTAATGGACAGGCTGAGCGAAATTATTAGTGCGATTAATGGTGTTGTGTGGGGAGTGCCCATGCTGATTATGATTTTAGGTGTGGGATTATTTTTATCTTTGGGGCTAAGGTTAATGCCTATTTTAAAGCTGGGAGCGGGCTTTAAATTATTATGGGCGGGGCGTTCTTTAAGTAAAGATAACAATATTAAAGGTGAGATTAGCCCTTTTAATGCCTTGATGACATCCTTATCTGCAACCATAGGAACAGGCAATATTGCAGGGGTGGCTACGGCTATCTTTATTGGCGGTCCTGGGGCACTATTTTGGATGTGGTGTACCGCATTGGTTGGTATGGCAACTAAGTTTGCTGAAGCGGTGTTAGCGGTTAAATACCGTGAGATTGATGCCGAGGGCCACAGTGTTGGCGGTCCTATGTATTACATTAAAAATGGACTAGGGAAAAAATGGGCATGGTTAGGTACGGCTTTTGCTTTATTTGGCTCTATTGCAGGCTTTGGGATTGGTAATACGGTACAAGCTAATTCGGTGGCTGATGCACTGAGTACCAATTTTGGTGTGCCTAGCTGGGTAACCGGAATTGTATTAATGCTTTTAGTGGGCGCAGTACTCATTGGTGGTATTAAGCGTATTGCTGAGGTTGCGGGTAAGTTGGTTCCTTTAATGACCATTTTTTATATTGGTGCGGGACTGGCGGTATTAGTGATGAATTTTGCTCAAATTCCAGCGGCTTTTACTTTGATAGTACAAAGCGCATTTAGTCCTGTAGCGGCACAAGGTGGATTTGCTGGGGCTGCAGTATGGGCAGCTATTCGTTTTGGTGTGGCAAGAGGGGTCTTTTCTAATGAGGCGGGACTGGGGTCGGCACCGATAGCTCATGGCGCAGCTAAAACGAATAATCCAGTGAAGCAAGGCTTAATAGCGATGTTGGGCACATTTATTGATACGCTTATCGTTTGTACTATTACGGGTTTGGCGATTGTGGTATCGGGTGCTTGGACGTCGGGTGAAACGGGGGCTTCTTTGACTTCGCTCGCTTTTGCTTCAGCTTTACCGATAGGTCATTATGTGGTGGCGATTGCACTGAGTGTGTTTGCTTTTACGACTATTCTTGGCTGGAGCTTTTATTGTGAGCGATGTGTGCAGTATTTATTTGGGATTAAAGCGGTGAAGCCCTTTAGGATTTTATGGATTGTGGTGGTACCGCTAGGTGCGGTGAGTTCGCTTGAATTTGTGTGGTTATTAGCCGATACGCTGAATGCGATGATGGCGCTGCCTAATTTAATCGCTTTAACTTTACTGAGTCCTGTGGTGTTTAAACTGACCCGTGAATATTTTGATAATAAAGGCGTTGTTGAATTGGATGATGGGGTTGAAGTGAGTAAATAAACGACACAACACAATTTGAAGGTGCGTAACGAGATTGATGAGCATTTTCAGATAGTGACTAAAACGCAATAAAACCGATGCAATAAAAAACCTCCAATCAATTGGAGGTTTTTATTTTGAAAAATGACAACTTAGCTATTAACGCTGTCTTTCAGTGTTTTACCTGCTTTAAACTTAGGAACGATTGCCGCTGGGATTTGAATTTCTTTACCCGTTTGCGGATTACGTCCCGTACGAGCAGCGCGGCTTGAAGTTTCAAAAGAACCAAAACCAACGATGGAAATTTTATCACCGCTTTTCATCGCTTCTGCGACGGTTTCTTCGAAAGATTTTAGTGCACGCGCGGCTTCAGCCTTAGTTAGATCTGCTGATTCAGCCATTTTTGCAACAAGTTCAGTTTTATTCATTTGAATTGTCTCTTCTTTCCGTAGATTTAATAATTGCACTATGTAACATGCCATAAGCGTTGGCATATTAAAAGCGATTTGCTCGATGAATTCACGATAAAAGTTAAAAATAGGCGTTAAATAGACATTTTGCTAATTTTTTTACAATAATTGATAAAGAATATTCTTAACAAGCCTAGGTTCAAAGGGTTTATCGCATAAGGCATCGATCCCCGCGTGTTGTACATTGCTTAAGTTAGCATCATTTTCTTGAGATGATACCATGATGATCGGAATAGGGAGAGGAGCTGGCTTTAAAGGCGGATAAATTGTGCCAAGGCTAAGCCTCAACACCTGATTGGCGCTAAACATCTAACGGCTCTTTGCTACACTCGGCGGAAAGAGTATAAATTGGATATCTTGCCATTTTTTGTTATTTCTATTTTGTTATCTTTATGGCTAGTGCGTTAAGTACTCTCTGGTTTTACGAGATAAAGCGACCCAATATTGAAAAATTAATGTCATACAAACGGTGGGGATCAAGTATTGCATCGGGATGGTGTGATTATTCAAAACGACTTTAACATCTTCAGGTGTTAATTGATAAGCAATCAAGGCTGTAATGCCAAAAGCGGCAAAACCGAGTGTTTGAATGACAAGATACAATTTGAAAATAATGCTAGCCCAAGGCGTTCGTAAAATTAAACCCGCTAAAACGGGAATGACGCCTAAGGTAAACAGATCGACAGCATGTATGTTAATGCTTCTTATAATAGAGAGAATAGCTACTAAAAAATAGAGGATGAAGAGTAGCATTAAGAGGAACGGTGGTTTTTTTAAAGTGACATTCATTAGATAATTTTTATGTTATAAAAAGTGATTGAACGATTCGCGTTACAGTGTAAGAAATTGCGGTGTTAAGATCTACTTTTACGTTAAATAAAGGCTGTTTATGCGATTTGTTTTGCGCATAGTGCAGAGAGTTGGATAAAATAGTGAGGTATTCATATTATAGAGATCACCATGATAGAAGCTGACTTTTGGGCACTAGTGACAAGATCAACCGCCAACCAAGCACAAGATGATTTAGCTGATGAGTTTAAAAAAAAGCTATCCTTATTATCAGACTCTGAATTAAAAGCATTTGATAAGATTTTTGGGCAACAAATACGCCGAAGTTATACTTGGACTATTTGGGGGGCTGCTTACATTATTACCGGTTGTGATTCTGAATATGCTTTTTCAGAGTTTAGGTGCTTTCTTATATCGTTAGGCGAGGAATGGTACGAAAAAGTGCTGGATAATGCCGATGATCTGGGGCAGTTAATGCAATGGCCTATGAAGGATGGCTATGCTTATCCGTTTTTAGATGAGTATGACTTGATGGCAGGCCAACTTTATGAAGCGCGTAATGATGATGAGTTACCCTTTGTTCCCTCAGGATTAGGTCAGCCCGATGGAAAGAAATTTTCACATAAAAAGAAACACTTAAAATCTAATTACCCTCAATTGAGTGCTGCTTTTCCTTTTTAGCATCGCGTTAATTATGGAATGTATTAGTGCTTTTTGCTTCTAAACATGAATGCCAATTAAAGAGTAAAGGTTATCTTATGAAATATAAGGATTTAGTATACATAGTACTGTTAACGTTCACTTCGTTTTTAACGTGGGCGATTGATGGTGTTGGACCTGATCAAGTCACAAAATCAGGTATGGTAACGATAGAATGGGATAACCCAGAAGATTATACTGATGTTAAGGCTGTTGGCGGCAAACAGGGAGCTTATGAAATCCGCGTTTTTAAAGCCTTAACGGATAATTTAGCGAAAGTGGCACAGCAAACGTTAAAACCTGGATTAACGTTAGAGCTTATTGTGACCGATCTCGATTTGGCTGGCGATGTTCAGTCGACATTTGGAGCAACGCCTAATGATATTAGAGTGGTAAAGCCTGTTTATCCGCCACGGATCACGTTTAGTTATAGTGTGCTGGAGGGGGATAAGGTCATGATGGTAGGGGATGAAAAACTCACCGATTTAAATTTTATGAATGGACTTAAAAAGCCTAATGAGAAGTCTTTAAGTTATGAGAATGCATTATTAAAATCTTGGTTGGTCACTAAGGTGGAACCTCATTTACCCTAAGGGAATAATAATGATGAGACCTAAATGATGTTTTATTCAGGTCTCACTTATTTCATCAATGGCTTTACTTTGCGCTTTTCTTGAATGCTTCAAGAGTTTGCAACAATAAGGCGAGTTTAGGCAGTAATTGACTTAATGCTTGGGCGAAGGTTTCATCTTCTGTTGGGAGTGCTGTGATTTCGGTTGCTAGCTCTTGAACATAAGGCTTAAACCGGTTGCTCTGGGTGGTGAAATTTTCTTCTTTTCCAAAGATAGCTGTGAATTTAACATGTCCCGACTTTTTTAATTCATCTAATTTTTTGTCTGCATCTAATGCTTGACGATAAGCCGTCTGTAGATTGGTTTGCAGTTGCGCTTGCACCTTGGTATGTGGCATAACAGCCTCTGGTAACGATATTTGCCAGAATTATAAGGTGCCATTGCGATACCAACAAGCTAAGGTTTTAAATTGGATCAAATTTTATTTTGCTTTGAATCGTATATTGAATAAGAGGCAATGTGAGTTGTTTGAATATAAGGATAGAATAATGATGGCGGTAGGCCAAGTGTATCGATTAGTGTGTTTAGTCATATTGAGTGTTATTAGCTTATCGAGCATTGCGAAAGGCGATGATAGGCCTTTACTGTATCAAGTGAGTTTTAACGGTAAAACGGCTTATCTTTTTGGCTCTATTCATATTGGTAAAGCGGATTTTTATCCTTTGCCTGCGGTCGTAGAAGAGGCTTTTTCTCAAGCATCGGGATTAGTGGTTGAGGCGAAACCCGATAATCACCGTATTCCTCAGTTGATGAAAAAGTACGGGCGACAACAATATCCAAGCGATAAAGAAACTCAAGCGTTATTAGTGAAATATTGTGAAGATAAGCAGGATTTTTGTCATCAAATAGCCACGTTTTCTCCTTGGGTACAGGCAATGCAGATCAGTTTAGCGCGCTTTTCCTTGATGGGTTTATCAGCTCAGTTTGGCGTGGATATGACCTTAATGGAGAAAAATGGCAATAGACCCTTGTATGAATTGGAGTCCACAGAGGAACAACTGGGTTTGCTTGCTTCTTTTTCTCCAAACATTCAATGGCAGATGCTGCAAGAATCGATTAATACCAGCGATGAAGAAATGCTGTTATTGGTTGATGCTTGGCGACAGGGAAATACGGCACTTTTGATTGAATTAATTGAAGGCCAGCTTATTGAGCTGTCTGTGAATAAAAATGAGAGGGTTACAACAAAAAGATCTATTGATGACCTTGACTCAGAGTCCAGTGATCTTCCGTTGAGTGAAAATAATTCAATACTGGTTAATCGATTACTTTGGCAGCGCAATCAAACGATGGCACTTGGCATTAAGCAGTTATTAAACAATAAAGACATTGATAATCTTTTTGTGGTCGTTGGGGTGGGGCATTTGGTGGGAAATAAAAATATTCAAAATGTATTACTCAAGCAGGGAGTCACGATTAAAAATTGTTGGCAACAACAATGTTTCGGCGCTGCTCATTAGACCCCTTTTTTCATCGAATACCCCATTATTTTGTCCACTGAATATTGATTTTCAGTGGACAAATTTTTTCAACAAATATTATTGATTGAATAAACTCATGCTGACAGCCGTCATCGCTTGAACCCCAGTATCGATGGTCAAGGGGTAGTCTGGGGCGAATACACTCGAGTGCAGTGAAGGTAAGGTACTCTCGCTTTTTTTACTTTGTGCATATATTTTGGGATTAACAGCTCCTAACCAAAAAAGGGTCATTGGGCGCTTTTCTTGCGTTAACCCATATAAGCCGAAATCCTCACCGGCCATAACAGGTGGAACGACTATGACATGACTTTGACCTAATTGGGCAACTAAGGCTTTGGTCACTTTAGCGCTTAGTGTGGGGTCATTATAGACTGGGGGCACTGATGTTTCAGTGGCGTTAATCTTGACTTGGGGCATGAGGTTTTCAGGTAAGCCTGCACTGATAGCGATGCCTTTAACTAATCGCTTTAAAGCCAATATTTGCTGCTTTTTAACGTCGGGATTATAAGAGCGCAAGGTTAATTGCAATTTTACTTCATCGGGAATGATATTGTATTTTGTACCACCGTTAATGGCCCCCACCGTCATGACATTGGGCTCGAGTGGTGAAATTTCTCGGCTCGCAATTGTTTGAAGAGCCAGTACTATCCGAGAAGCAAGCACAATGGGATCTTTGGTCATTTGGGGGTAAGCTCCATGCCCACCTATGCCTTTAACTGTTATATCAATAGAGTCAACACTGGCCATTGCAGGACCTGAGATGATGCCGACAGTACCTGCAGCTAGGTCCGCGCTGGAGTGCAATGCTAATATTTCATCGGGTAAAGCAAACCGCTTAAAGAGTCCCTCTTTCAACATAGCATTGGCTCCAGTCCCTAGCTCTTCTGCAGTGCCGAGTAATACTGTCATGTGGATATCATGACCACAGGCATGCATGATGCCGACACGATTATTGTTTCTATCTAGGGTGGTTTTGGTTGAAGCATAGGGCTTATTGGTTTGCTCTGTTATGGGTAAAGCATCCATATCTGCGCGGATCATGATGGTGGGTCCTACTCCATTCTTATATAAGCCGACGACTCCATAACCCCCAATGTTTTCAGTGACGTTAAACCCTAACTGAGATAATTCTTTTGCAATAATGGTTGAAGATGCTTTCTCCTGTAACGATAATTCTGGATTTTGATGAAAGTTTAGGTATATTTTTTCGAGTTGGGGTAAGGCATTGTTAATCGAAGCTTGCAGCTCACCTTTAGCTATTGTTTGAGCGGATGCTGGAGAGATTAATATTAAGAGTATGAAACAATAATAATGTAGCGTTTTTTGTAACATAATTAAACCTCGTTTCAGTTAATACTGATAAAAATAGTGATTTATTGTTAATGAATAAAATGCATGACCTTTCCACCAGGTTAAGTATAACGAGTGTTGAAGGTGATTTTTATGAAATTGGGTGCTTCTTTATCGAGTGACCAGTGTGCATTCAGCAAGCTTTCGTTAGTCTCGATAAATAAATTTTGAGGGGAGGATGAATAATAAATGTTTGTTTATGGTGGGGTAAATGAATAACGCATTAATAAAATTAGTATTTTACTTTATTTGTATAGTTATGCCTTTCCAAGTGTTGGCTTACGAAGGTTTATATAATGATGCTGAAGTCCATCTGTTGAATTATTTTCAACAAGGTCAAGGTGTAAAAAGCTTAATGACAGCAATGGATCGTAATAAGGTGGATCACGCTATTGTGATGGGGATCCCTGTGATGAAGAAAAATAGTGTCTCCAATCCTAAAGCAACTTCGTTTGTGTATGGGGATGACAGTGAAGTTTATTATTATAGTATGAGTGATGAATTGGTGGCGAGAGATATTGAAGGGTTACCTAAAAAGGAAGCGAAAAGGCTACATCTATTTTTAAATGCTTTTAATCCAACCGATTTAAATGCTGCAGTGCAACTTGAAAGAGAAATTAAATATCGTCCAGGATTTTGGCAAGGCATTGGTGAGGTCTTAACCCGTCATGGTCAATTAAGCCTCTTGACTCTAGGGGAGGGGGCTAGAGCTAATCATCCTGCTATGATGAAGATATATCAATTAGCGGCAAAATATCATTTACCTGTTGTTGTACACTCGAATATTACTTCTGAGCGAGAAAAAAATCCTTTATATTTGTCTGAATTTGAAGCTGCAGTATCTGAAAATCCACAAACTAAGATAGTTTGGGCTCATGCTGGTGTAGATAGTAATTTGGTCTTGCATCAGAAGGATATGACTTTTGTTCGCAAAGAATTAAGGAGGATGTTTTCGCAGTATTCCAATTTATTCATATTAATGTCTTGGAGCTTAAAAAAATTGATGCTGTTACCATCGGGTCAAATCGATCCTAAGTGGCTAAGTTTGATTATTGACTATCCTGAACGATTTATTTTAGGTTCCGATGTATTAGGTCATTTTAGTAGCCAGGAAAAATTACTGGGTAACTGGGAAGATATATTGAACATGTTGCCAGAAGATATCGCACGTCAACTAGCATATGAAAATATGCTAAGTATTCTTCCTAATAAATGAATGTGTTATCATTGATAAACGAATAAACAGTGACGTAATGAGTTGGAGGTTTATTTTTTAGCCAGGGCGGGAGCATACTTTGTCGGATAATTAACCAAAGAAAACTTTTGCCCTGTAATCATCGTCCCAACTCGCCTTTTTTAGCTTATTTCGCTGACTTGGCGCACCGCA
>NZ_JAKIKS010000031.1 GCF_023284005.1 Shewanella surugensis | reverse complement strand
GGCACAATCAGCAGAGAAAAAGTGGTATCGCCTGCGAGGTTTTAAGCTGCTTGCTGATGTCATATCAGGTATTCAATTTAAAGATGGTGAACGGATCACTCAAGATCAAACAGAGCATCACGATTCATTGATACACCACATTTGACAATAACTCGTTTTTTACAACACCTGAGTCATTTTCAGTGATCCTTGACCGCCTAAAACTTACTCAAGATAAAATCAATCAACAATTCAAATAATTCATCACCTACCTAATCACCTAAACATTCGTGGGAAACTACGCCCTAATCGAGTGCTATAGATAATTCGAGTCACAAATTGAGTCAGCGGTAAGGAACCTTAACACTGGTAGGGCTAACTCCGTTATCATAGATCTATTTTTCCTTATACAGCCTTATGCTTATCAACTACTTACTTTAGCAATTAACGATTTTACAACAATTAGTCTGGAGTGTACCCTAACTGCATAAAACTAAGCGGTTTGGAAGATTATCCAGACCTGTTGAAATTAAGTTGTTAGCTTTCTCTGGAGGAGTTATGGGCCCACAAAAAATTTTGGAATACCAAAAAAGTATAAAATTCGAGTTCATTCGAGCCCAAATGGCCTTTACTGAGTTTTTTGATTTTGCAAAGACTAAGTACTCTCAATTAACTGTATCAGGTAACACTAATGGTATAGATACCATTACAAAACTTAAATACTTTGATGCTTACGCTAGATGGTGTGGGCATGTGTACGAAGTCATTAAAGCTCAAGCTATCATAGATCAAACAATACCTGTTGATGAAAATTCACAAGTATCAATAATCGACAAAGAGCTTCAGAAAGTAGTTGAGGAACTAGTGTCTTCTGCTGTTGAAAAACCAGGGGTTACTCCCCCTTCGCTTAACCCTGATTTTTCAGCCGACTTACGCAAAGCGAGAAATAAATGCTCTTTTCACTGTACAAATAACAGGGTTAAAACAAATATTCTGTTGAATTTCATGAAAAATCACCACCGAGAAATATATTTTATATATTATCAGCTAGCGACAAAACCAGAGTTATTAGGTGTGCAAAACTTAACTGATTTCGGTGCTATAGAAGATTTTTATTGCTTTAACTATAGTGTGGGTAAGAACTAACAAATACATCAAGTTGCTTCCTGAAAGCGGAGCCGGAACACCAAAACTATGTTTCGGTGCTTTTATGCGGGAGTTAGGGTAATTTAAAAAATGAATGAAATTTTAAATAAAGTTGATTTAATGATCGATAAAGACAATCTTAAAGGGTTTGAAGCGAGATATAAACCTTTTGAAAATGTTCCTGTTGATCACAAGTATGTCGCATTTTTAGATGTTCTTGGTTTTAGTCATATGGTTACTAATAAGTTTAATCAAACACTCGAACTTTATGAAAAACTTATAGATGCAATGCGGATGCATGAAATTGTAGATACAGGTGTATCACTACAAATATATTCTGATTCAATACTACTAATTTCAGATAATCTAACATCGATACTTCAAGTGGCTGGAATGGTTCAGTTCACTACTTTATTTAATGGTTTTTTAGTTCGAGGCGGTATCGGATACGGTAAACATGTAAGTGTTCAAAATGGAGCTAACACTTATGTTATCAGCGAAGCTTTAATAAATGCTGTGAATGTTGAAAAAATAGTAAAAATGCCATGTGTCGCTCTCCATGAAAATATTAAAATTCCAGATGAATGTTGGCCCTTAGATGTAGACCCTTTAATGAGACTCCTACATCATTTCAAAGGATTAAATGTCGTATCACCGCTAAATATGATGTGGGGAACTTCAGCTATTGATAGAGTAAAACATATGAAAGAACAAGCACCTGAATTTTCAGAGAAGTATGATTATTTTATAGATCTTGCTACATCTATCTTAGAGCGTAAGCAATTAGTTCCGAAGCACCTGTTATCCTAACAAGAGACTATTACTTGAGGATAACAAATCTTTTTCTTATTCTCGTTATTGTCAGCTTACGTACATTTTTCTAGCGTAAGCAAGCGCTTTTTTCTGGTCGCTAATGTCCCATATTCGCCCCTATTAAACCTTATATATTCAGTAAGAGTGCTATAGTGGCATCTACCTTGAAAAACACCGCATGGCTTAACAGTGATCTTGTCACTCGCTTAGCACTCAGTCAAAATCACCTGTTTAAGCCCTAAAAGCACCACTTTTCTTGCTTAAAAATAGCACAAACTAAGGCTGAGAGAAGTAGTGAAATTGATCACTATATGCTTTAGTCCCAGATTTACATCACACGGCACATCCCCTAACAAACTCAACTCGAAGCAACACACTGGCTTTTTCTTTGCTTTTAAAATCCAGTGTAGATATGTCTATGAGCTTCGACTTCAGGGATGAAGTCGTAGAGCGCCCAGGGATGGGTCCACAGCGTGTCATATACAATCTGCACATAAGCCTGCGGCAGGAAATAAATCCCCATTAAGGTTCAACGAACAAACACACTCAACCAATACCAATTAAATCCAACTATAAGATGTATCAACTTTCATTTGAAAGTTTACGTAGTAGCCCGCTGCAAGCGATAGGTCCCATAAGGTTAACTCCCCAACAGAAAAGGCCTCGTATCAACGAGACCTTTTTATGAATAACAGTCAAAATAAAGGTAAAAACTACCCCAACTGTCCTGCCACCATCAACTCTCGACTCTCAGGGATTTCATTGTATGAAAGCACATGCAATCCGCGGGCAAACGCTAACGCATAACGAGCTAAAATGGGTCTTAACTGTGGTGGCACCAGCAGCATAGGATTGTGACCTTGCTCTTTAGCCTCCGCTAATAACTGCGGCATGCGTTGCTGAAGTTGAGCTAATAATTGTGGCTCAATCGCAAAACTATCCAATGATACTTTACCTTGCTGCTGCGATTGGTTTAACGCCGTCATCAACGTTTGCTCCAGCTCTGGCGCAAGTGTCATTACATTTAAACTGGCCTTATCACCGGCTATCGAATGTAAGATGCTATTGCGTAAGGCGCAGCGCACATCAGCGGCAAGCAAGATAGGATCTTTACTGTTTTCACTGCAATCAAGCAAGGTGGTACCAATGGTACGAATATCCTTTAAAGGCACCTGCTCTTTTAATAATAAACGATACACCTTTAATAACTGTATTGGCGTTAACGCACTATTGAGTGATTCAGCCAATTTAGGCGACTGCTTGGCCAAGCGATCGCTTAGGGCGATCACATCATCGTGCTGCAGAAGATCCGGCAGGGACTCACGAATAAGCTTACTCACATGCGTGGCGATCACGGTGGCATTATCCACCACTGAGTAACCTAAATTAAGTGCTTTTGATTTAAGCTCAGGATCGATCCAAGTGGCATCCATCTGATAAGCGGGCTCTTTGGTAATGATCCCATCGATATTGCCGTAAACCGGACCACTTTTGATCGCCATAAGATGATCGGGTTCAAGCTCTGCAGTCACCACTGGATTGCCCATTAAATTAATCTGATAAGCATTCGGCGCTAAGGATAAATTATCTCGCACTCTCACCTCTGACAGTAAAAAGCCTGCTTGCTCAGATAAAGTGCGCCTGATCCCGGTTAAACGCTTTTGTAATTCAGCCCCTTTACTGCGCTCCACTAAGTGCACCAAACGATAACCTAAACGCACTTCAATCAAATCGGTGAAAGGCAGTGCATCCCAACTGGGGGCAGATGGCTCAGATAGGTTCTTCTCTATCTGCGCTTCAACGTGTGTTTCTGGCTGAATAGGCCCTGCTTTACTTTGTTTCCAAGCAGCGAACCCCAATACCGCCGCAAAAGAAAGAAACACAAAGGCTGGCATACCCGGTACCAGTCCGAATATGGTCATCACCCCACACGCGGTCATTAACGTTTTAGGATTGGCCAATAATTGACGGGTAAGCTGAGCAGGCATTTCTTCTGCATCAGACACTCGCGTGACAATAATCGCCGCAGCTGTCGCTAATAATAACGAAGGAATTTGTGCAACTAGGCCATCACCAATGGTTAATAGTGCATAGGTTTTAAAAGCGTCAGCGGCACTTAAGTCGTGCATGAAGACACCAATAAGCACGCCGCCTATCATGTTAATGGCTAAGATCAGCAGACCAGCAACCGCATCACCACGAACAAATTTTGAGGCACCATCCATCGAACCGTAAAAGTCGGCTTCACGCGCCACTTCTTGACGTCGTTCGCGAGCTTGCTCCTGCGTCAATACCCCGGTATTGAGATCGGCATCAATCGCCATCTGTTTACCCGGTAAGGCATCCAAGGTGAAACGTGCTGATACTTCAGAGATCCGCTCGCCACCTTTAGTGATCACCACAAAGTTAATGATCATCAAAATAAGGAAGATAACCGCACCAACGACATAGTTACCGTTGATCACCACCTCACCAAATGCTTGGATCACCCGACCCGCAGCATCCCCGCCTTCATGGCCTTCAATTAAGACCACACGCGTCGATGCCACGTTCAAAGTCAAACGCATTAACGTCGCGAGCAATAACAGCGTCGGAAATACCGAAAACTCCAGCGGCCGTCTAATTGAGACGGAGACTAAAAGCACCATCACCGCTAAGACGATGTTGAAAGTGAAGAAAATATCCAGCAACCAAGGTGGCAGCGGCAAAATAATCATGGCTAGCAAGGCCAACAGCATAATAGGGATGCCGATAGAAGCGCGATTGCCAGCAAATGTGCGCGATAACCAATTCATGAAGTAGAGTATCCTTTAATCGTGTCGCAAATGTTGCGGAATAAAAAAGTGAGGTAAGGGAGCCGGTTTTTGTTGGTTTCCTTGGCGAGCCGCCTTAATTTGTAATACATAGCTCAACACATGCGCGATGGCGATAAACAGTGCTGAGGGGATCTGTTGCTCAACTTGAGTAGAATAATAAATAGCCCGCGTCAATGGCGGCAACTCTATGATTTCGATATCATTTTTTGCTGCGATTTGTCGCATATAAACTGCTAACTCATCGACACCTTTGGTCAACACATAAGGTGCATCGGCTTGATTGGTGTCATATTTAAGTGCCACGGCGTAATGGGTGGGATTAACCAATAATACATCCGCTTGTGGTATGGCCACATCGGCACGAGAACGGCCAATGCGCTGTTGTAATTGACGGATTTTCTGCTTAACCTCAGGTTTACCTTCTTGTTGCTTATGCTCGTCTTTCACATCTTGGCGAGACATTTTTAAATCTTTATGGTGTTGCCAATATTGATACGGAACATCAATAAAAGTGATAAATAACAACCCCACGCCTAAATACAGCATGCCTTCCGATAACATGCTAATACCTTTACTGACGGCTTCATCGATAGGCAGTTGACTATAACTCAATAAAATCTGTAAGTGACTGCTTAAAAATGACCACATAATGCTAATAAGCAAGATGATCTTCAACACCGACTTAAGCAATTCTACAAAGGTTTTTACCGACACCATACGTCCCATACCGGGGATAGGATCGATGCGGCTATATTTAAATTCAACATTTTTAAAACTGAAAACAGGCCCTCCAGGAAGCGCGCCGGCAACCATAGCAATCACAGCCACCATGATAAAAAGAGGCGTCAAAATACTGAGCATCTCCACTAACGTCGCGCCTAGATGCTGTAGCAACATGCCAGGCTTATCGAGCTCAGCCTTGGTGATGTTCATGTTCATTTGCGTCAATTTAGCAATACGATCACCAAACCATGAAGCACTGGCGATGAGCATTAAAGAGCAACCAATAATCAAGGATGATGAAGCGAGATCTTTAGAACGCGGAACTTGCCCATCTTGACGGGATTTTTTGAGTTTCTGAGGGGTCGCTTTTTCGGTTTTATCCTGACCTGAATTTTTACTCATGCCATCTCCCTATGCTCAATAGCGCTAATAAAACAATAGGCCAAAATGACTTCACGGGTAACATTCCCATTAAGCCGTCCCCCCAATAAAGCCATACATGAACGATAATGCTTCTAAACAAAGCTCACTATAACGGCTCGGTAAACCGGTAAATGAAAACAGTACACATAACAAGCCCATCAACATGGACATGGGAAAACCTAAGGCGAATACGTTTAATGATGGTGCAGCACGACTCAATACACCAAAGGTCACATTGACCATCAGCATCGCTAAAATAGCGGGGAGCGCCAGCATTAAGGCCGATGCAAATAACCAAGCCATTCTGCTCACGAGTCCCATTAAGGGTAAATCAAAAATACCGGTGCCAATGGGCCAAAGTCTAAAACTGTCGACCAATATCCCGATAGCCACTAAGTGGCCGTCAAGACCTAAAAATAACAACGTGCCATAAAATAAGAACCACTGGCCTAAAATAGGATTAGAGTTACCACTAGAGGGATCATTCATCACCGCCATCGCTAACCCCATTTGCATGGACATCATCGCGCCCACTAATGTCATAATATGGATCATAAAGGTTAAAAAGAAGGCCAGCATGAAACCAATGAACAGCTGCTCTATCGCTAATAATAATGCTGCCACCGACATGGCATCCACTGCAGGCGGCGTGGGTAACATAGGCGCAAATAAAGCAGAAATAGAGAGGGCTAATAACACCCTAACCGTCACAGGGATAAAGCCACTGCTAAGAAAAGGCATCACTAAGAAGCCGCCCATGATACGGCAAAATGGCCACCAAAAAGTGCCAATAAAAGTGCTTATTTCAACCGAAGTAAGTGACAGCATGGCTACCCAATGATATTTGGTATGTTCATAAACAAACGGTGAAAAAAGTCAGCAATTTGCTGCAGCAACCATTGGCCTGCAAAAAGTACCATTAATAAGGTAATTACCAATCGGGGTAAAAAGCTCAATGTTTGTTCATTGACTTGCGTTGCCGCTTGAAAGACTGCGATCACCAGTCCCACCAGTAAACCCGGCACCACTAATACAGCCACCATCGATACCACTAAATAAATGGCATCCGAAAACAGGGAAGTCATTTCAGCTATTTCCATTATTTCTTCCCTCTAAAGCTTCACTAGCATGTTGACAATCCAAGCCCAAGCATCAAAAAAGACTATCGCTCCTACCACACCACAGGCCAATAAATAAAAAATATCCACAATCGCGTCGTCGGCCGATAAGTTAGTTATCTTATCAATCACCTTGCATCCTTTTTAATCTTCATGCTTTATAAAAACAGCCATGTTTATCGAAACGAAAAGTGATGATAGGCGCCAAAAAACCGACAACCTATTAATCATACCCAAACCCGTGAAGATGCAAAATTCAGCGGGTTTGAATATATTGAGCAAACAAGTTAAATGACGTCAGCCAAAACTTGCCACTAATGTGCTGACGGTCATAGACCAACCATCCACAAGCACAAACACCATGAGTTTAAAAGGCAAAGAAATAATCAAGGGCGATAACATCATCATCCCCATCGACATCAAGACACTTGCGACAACCAAATCGATCACCAGAAAAGGTAAAAATAGCAAAAAGCCTATTTGGAATGCCGTTTTTAATTCACTCAATACGAAGGCTGGCATCAATACAAAAAATGGCACTTCATCAGCACTTAACGTCACGGGTTCATCAGCAATTTTTAGCATCTGCTCTAAGTCAGTTTCTCGCGTTTGCGCTAACATGAATTTTCGCAGCGGTTTTTCCGCAATCATCACAGCTTCAGTCAATTCAATCTGACCTTTATCATAAGGGATATAAGCTTGAGTATAAATTGCATCCCCCACGGGACGCATGACAAACACGGTCAGCACTAACGCAATACCGACTAATACCTTATTAGGTGGACTCTGCTGTAACCCCAATGCTTGACGTAAAATAGCCAGCACCACAATAATGCGGGTGAAACTGGTCAACATCATCAACAGAGCGGGAATGAAACTCAACACTGTCATTAAGGCTAAAATCTCTAGCTTAATATTGACTGATTGCGTTTCCGCTCCATTACTTAATGTAAATAAAGTAAAACCGTCGCTGGCAAAGACACTGGGTGCCACCAAGCAAAGTAATAACAACAAAGCACGAAGCATAATTAGTCATTCGCTCCTGTTAGACTAATGGCTTCAACTTCAAGTAAACGAACGCCATAACGCCCCTTCACTTCAACGACTTCACCTCGGCCTAATAATGCACCATTAACACGGATATCTAACGGCTCACCCACCATACGATCAAGTGCGACCACATCGCCTTCACCCATACGGGTTAATTCACCCAAAGACATTTCAGCACTCGCAAGCTCTAAAGTAACTTGCACCGGTAATTGATGAAAAAATGAAATATCTTTTACTGGTTTAGGAGCAGCAGCAGGCGTAATAACCTCTTCCTCACCGAAAAGATCGTCATCCAATAGAAAATCTTCGTCCTGTAGGATATTGTGTTCAGCCATTGTTTGGATCCTCTTGTTGATAGGCATCATGGGTTAATTTTGCGACCATTTGTCCCTCATGGGTATGAACAGACGCGTAAAATAAAGGGCGTTTACCCACTGTCACAGGACAGCGAGAATGTAAGTTAATCGGTAATACGTCACCCACTTTTAAAGCATGTAATGACGTCACTGGCGTACTTTGGCGACCCAGCTCTAATGACACTTTCAGCGGAATTTGTCTTAAACGATGAGAGAGTTTCTCTGATAAATCAGGATTAGCTTGGTATTGGCTTGGTTGCTCTGCCATTAAACCCAATAGATTCTCGGTCATACAAAATAACATTGATGGAGCGATATGCTCTTTGGGGAAACTCAGTTCCCATTGAACGGGCGCATCAATAGGCGTGTTACTGGCAACGAGTTCCAACTTTAATGCTTCTTCATCGAGCTCAGTGGTGGGCAACACTGCCAAAGCTGCGAGTATTAATTTCTTTGCTAAACGATATTCAGATTGGCTAGGCGCACGTAAAGGTGAACTCAATGGACTCGCTAAACTACCGTAATAGCCACTCGCAAGTTGATCTAAAGTGCATCTATCTATACGCCACCAAGCTAATGGCGCTCGATGATAACTTAATAAAAACCAAGCTTGGTTTAAATCAGGCTCAATGGGACGATTATGCTCAGACAATCCAATATGGGACAAAGCATGATGGCCTTGCCTAACAATAGGGTTTAATACCCCATTGACAGCATCCAGTAGCAAACGATGACAAGCCTCAACTTGAAGAAGTAACCGACTGCGCGCTAGTTTCTCTTGAATGAGTGCAACAGGTCTGACTCTTACACCTGAATGAGGTTTAAGTAGACTCGCTTTTGAAGTTGTTTTCATTACAATCCCAAACTGAATAATTAATTATTAAAATAATAACAATCTATATTAAATTGACGTTTGACAAAATTATGACGTCAAAAAACAATGTTACTATTTATTAAAATGATATTCTAGCCATACTAGATAATCACTAAACAACAATTGTTATATTATTTGACGTTTGACAAAAATATGACACCATTTTTATTAACGAAAAATAAACGATTACTTAATCAACACAAAAACACTTGCCGTTAATTAATCGAAAAACCGTGAAAATGCATATTAAAATGACACTCGACAAAATAATGACGCTCTTGTACAACTTTATCTCACCAATCATTTAATATGACTTAAGAGAAGGATGAATATACATTGAAGTGAGCCCGAGATATATAACAATTTGCAATTAATGCTAAATAACAGCCTATACTAAAGCCATGAAACTGGCTATCGGCAAAAAGTCTGAAAACTTTAATTATTTATAAAAAATATTTTATAAAATAATAATACCAAGTAAAAACAAACAATTAAAACAAACAAAGAAGTGTAAAAAATGACACTCATTTTAAAAAAAACAAATAGAGAATGAAAATTAATCAAATATAAAAACTAGATTATTAAAATAATTCATTACTACCACTTTTATATAAATAATATTTCCATCAAGTTAATAATGATTATAGACTTAAATAAATAAATATCTTATTATTTAACAGAAATCATTTTACATGAATTAATATTACGTGTTTAATTACACACCACAACTGATTAAGAGAATAACCGAGTCAATAAGCTCACTCTTAGTTAATAACGATAAATATAAATTACCTTGTTGTTGAAGTAATAAATAAAAGGGAACTGAATCAGTGAAAGCGTCAGCTCATAAATTAATCTGCATGCTGTTTGTTTATTTGGCTATTCCTAATAGTGCCAGCGCTGCAGTCACACATTATCAAACACCATTTGAACAAGCTAAATGGAATTTTAGTGGCGATGTATTTTATTGTCAGCTTCAACATAAGATACAAGGTTTTGGACAATTGAAACTCATCGCCCTCCCCGGTGAAGAGCTCAAATTACAGCTCAATACCGATTGGTTGTCGCTGAATAACAAACAAAGCCAAGCACACGTTATCGCATCGCCATGGCAACTTACCCAGCAAACTGATCATCACAGCACACAGCTCTGGTGGTTAGGCAACACGGCAACGAGCCAAAATAATATTAATCCATTTTTAGAAGGACTCGATCAGGGCCAATCTTGGCAAGTCAACATCACTAGCGATAATGGTGCCATATACCAAGTCAATGCCAGCGCCGTTAACACCAAAGCTGTGGTCAATCAATTCAGGCACTGCAGACAAGCATTACTGCCTAAACCCTTTTCTTATGTACGTCGTATCGATTTTCAATTTGAGACTGGATCAAGCCAACTTAACAGTCACCAAGATATCGATCTCAATGCCATCGTGCGCTATGTACTTGCCGATAGCAGCATAAAAGAAATTCTCGTTGATGGACATGCCGATGCAGTGGGTGAGCACCTTGCCAATCTCGTGCTCAGTAAAGAACGCGCCGATGAAATCGCATCACGTCTAGTGGAGCTCGGATTAAGCAGCAAGATGATCCAAGTACGTAATCACGGTGCAAGAGCACCAAAAGCCAGCAATAACAATGATAAAGGACGACTCTACAATCGACGTGTCACCGTTCGCCTAGTTAAAGCATCGACTCGAGTTGCCCAAACTGCAACTGGAGATAAAATCAATGCCACATACTAAAATGACCTCATTTAGACTTGTCGATGCAACATTATCTGCACCCGGCCTTAAAAACTTAGCCTTGCAAGGGTTTGCTCAATGGCAAGTCAATGAAGCCACACCTTGGTTATCATTAATCAACCTGTCAAACAGTACTTGCGATAATGTCGCCAAAACGCTCGCCCAATACCCAGCCAAAAATCAAATCGCCTTACTCGATCCTGAGCAAACTGATTTAGCGGCAGCGGCGATGCATGCTGGTGTACAAGATTATTTACTCTTGCCACTCGATGCTGAACAAGTCAGTTCATTACTGCATAGATTAAGGCGTTTAGAGCAACCCGATATACATCTTGTTGTTGCAGCCCCAGTCAGCCGTCAATTATTAATGTTAGCGCACAGAGCCGCCACCACTGAAGCCGGAATTTTACTCACCGGTGAAAGTGGTACGGGTAAAGAACCTTTGGCTCGGTATATTCACCGCCATTCATCACGTGCCGATCAACCTTTCATCGCCGTTAACTGTGCAGCCATCCCAGAAAGTATTTTAGAATCAATTCTTTTTGGCCATGTCAAAGGGGCATTCACAGGCGCACATGCTGAGCAGCCTGGAAAGTTTGAAATCGCTAATGGTGGCACCTTAATGCTTGATGAAATTGGAGAAATGCCACTCAACTTGCAATCAAAACTATTGCGCGTCCTGCAAGAAAGAGAAGTTGAACGCTTGGGTGGGCATAAATCCATTCCACTCGATGTCCGTATCATTGCCGCAACCAATAAAGATCTTCATAAAGCCGTCAAAAACGGTGAATTCAGGGAAGATCTTTTTTATCGTCTCGACGTATTACCGCTAAAAGTGAGTCCATTAAGAGATAGAAAATCAGATATTTTACCACTTGCCGAGCATTTCTTAACAAAATACCGGCATTTTGCGGGCACTCAAGCATGTTATTTCAGTGAACAAGCGAAACAAAGACTCACTTGCCATGATTGGCCTGGCAATGTCAGGGAATTGGAAAATACCATCCAACGTGCCTTAGTGATGCGCCGTGGACAAGCCTTGCAAGTTGCCGACTTAGGATTAGCCCATCTCCCCCATACTGGCCTAGTCAAAGTCAAACAAAATGAACAAGGTTTAAAGGCATCCAAACGCCAGGCAGAATTTCAATTTATTTTGGATACCCTGAAGCAATTTAATGGCCATCGCAGCCAAAGCGCACAAGCTCTCGGTATGACGACACGCGCACTACGCTATAAATTAGCGCAAATGCGAGAAGAAGGAATAAATATAGATCAAGCATTAACACGCAGTGGACACGCAGCTTAGTCATTGATCTTCAAAATTATTTAGTTAAGGCAGGAACCGCATATGTCAATTGGAACTTCAATTAATCCTCAAGCCATGATGAATACCTTGAGTATTCATACCGAAATGGCAAAAGGCGCAATAAAAATAGCCCCAAATCCTAAAGATCACGGCATTCAAGCGCCTTCATTTACTGAAGTAATGAAAGAAAAAGTCGCGGCCGTCAACACCGATCAAAATGTGTCTTCTGCATTAATGAAAGCGGTCGACAGCGGACAAAGTGATGATTTAGTCGGCGCTATGGTCGCTAGCCAAAAAGCCTCATTATCTTTTTCCACCATGATCCAAATAAGAAATCGCTTAGTTCAGGCCTTTGATGAAGTCATGAAAATGCCTGTCTAACTGAAGCTGAATTTGAACATGCTCCACAGCTAAATAATTCATTATTGTTTGAAATCAACAATATAAACATGGATTTTATGGAAGGTTTAAAATAACAATGTCAACAACTATCGCTCAACCTAGCCCCAATACGGCCGATGTTAGTCAGAAGTCAGAGCTGCTAGCCAAGTGGCTAAAGAAATGGCACCAATTTAATCAAGGTGATCGTCAAGTATTATTACTTGCCGTATTAGCGACTATTGTTGCCTGCGTCATCGTCTTACTGCTCTGGACTGCAAGCCAAGGCTATCGTCCTTTATACGGCCAACAAGAAACCGTTGAAACATCGAAAATCATCGAAGTATTAGAAGCTGAAGGCATTCCCTATCGCCTTGAAGCGAATACAGGTTTAGTGCTAGTACAGGAAGATAAGCTCGGTAAAGCCAGAATGCTACTCGCTGCTCGGGGTGTAAAAGCCAAAGTGCCATCAGGCATGGAGTCTCTAGATAGCTCTACTATTGGCACCAGCCAATTTATGGAACAGGCAAAATACAGACACAGCCTAGAAGGCGAATTATCTCGTACGATTATGGCCTTGAAAGCGGTGAGAACGGCGAGAGTGCACTTAGCCATTCCGAAACGCACCCTCTTCATTCGTCAGCAACCAGAATTGCCTTCCGCTTCTGTCATGCTCGATCTTTATGCCGGTAACAAAATCCAACCGGGTCAAATTGAATCTATTGCTAATTTGGTTTCAGGTAGTGTAACGGGCATGACGCCTGAACGTGTACAAATCGTCGATCAAGAAGGCAATCATCTCAGCGCTGGCATCACACTGAATCAAGACATAACCCAAGCCAGAGATCGCCAATTAAAATACACTCAAGAATTAGAGCAAAGCTTAATTAATCGTGCCTCAAGCATGCTCGGCCCAATCTTGGGGCAAGATAACTTCCAAGTACAAATTTCAGCCTTAGTGAACTTTAATCAGGTAGAAGAAACCAAAGAATCACTCGATCCTCAAACGGTCGTGACCTCCGAAAACCAAAGCACCAATGAAAGTAACACCGCAATGGAGCTCGGTATTCCAGGTGCATTAAGTAACCAACCCCCCACCACAGATGAAAAAGATAACGCCAATAATCGTCGTAATCTAAAGCAACAAGAGAGTCGCCTGTTTGAGGTGGGCCGCTCAGTTAAGCACACTCGCTATCAACAAATGCAATTAGAAAATCTCTCAGTGTCGGTATTACTTAATAGACAAACAGCGGGAGATAAGGGTTGGAGCGACGCCCAACTAGCACAATTGGGCACCATGGTAAAAGACTCCATTGGTTATTCCGAACAACGCGGCGATCAATTTAGCATTAGTAGCTTTAACTTTGCCCCTGTTGCCAGTGCCGTTTTTGAACCCATGCCTTGGTGGCAAGCAGAAGGTTATCAAGCCTATTTACGCTATTTGATGGGCGGTATTCTCGGTTTAGGACTGATTTTCTTCGTACTGCGTCCGTTAGTGAGCCATTTAACACGTACCGCAGACAAGAATCAAAATGACAGACCAGAGTCGCTTCCAGCACCTGTTGAACCTCCTGCCCCAGCAGCGATCAGTTCAACCAGTAAACAACAAGATTCTCAAGCGTTAGCCGATCAGTTAATGGGATTAAGCCAAGCGGCAGCCGACAACGATTGGATTGCAGGACAAGGTTTACCTGAGCCGAGCTCGCCACTAACAGTAAAAATGGAACACCTCAGCCTACTTGCCAATGAAGAGCCAGCAAGAGTCGCAGAAGTGATTTCCAACTGGATTGGTGAAAGAGGTAACGAGTCAAACAGTTAAGTATTTGTTTTACATTACAACCAAACTTGACATTGACAATAAATGACCGCTCTATCGCACATGAAACTCACACGATCTCCAGAGTTGAAGCATGGCGATAGAGCAAAAAAGATAGGTGGCGAACAAAGTGAATAAGAACGAACTTGGAATAAAAATGGATAACCATGAACAAGCAGCCATGTTGCTGCTCAGCATGGGAGAAAAAGGCGCATCTCAGGTTATGGCACATCTCGATAGAACCGATGTACAACACTTGAGTCATAAGATGGCGCGCCTATCAAGTATCACTCAGCAAGAGGCCGATGCTGTACTCGGACGTTTCTTCATGAAATACCAAGAACAGTCAGGTATTGCCAAGGCATCTCGTTCCTACTTACAAAAAACCTTAGATCTAGCTTTAGGCGACCGCGTCGCGAAAAGCCTTATAGACAGTATCTATGGTGATGAAATTAAAACCTTAGTGAAACGCTTAGAATGGGTCGACCCACAACTATTAGCGCGGGAAATAACCCATGAGCACAGCCAACTTCAAGCGGTTTTATTAGGCCTTTTACCGCCAGAAAGTGCCGCGCAAGTCTTACAAAGCCTGCCTTCTGAGGGCCATGATGAGGTCTTAATTCGTATCGCACAGTTAGGTGAATTAGACCGAGATGTGGTTGATGAATTACGTCAGCTTGTTGAGCGTTGCATGCTTATCGCCATGGAAAAAAGCCACACTCAAATAGCCGGTATTCGTCAAGTGGCTGATATTTTAAACCGCTTCGATGGCGATCGAGAGCAATTGATGGAGATGATTAAATTACATGATTCACAATTAGCAACCAATGTTGCCGATAACATGTTTGACTTCATCATCTTAGGTCGTCAAAAGCCTGAAACCTTACAAGAAATAATGGCGATTGTACCACCCGAGATGTTGGCACTCGCCCTTAAAGGTATTGAGCCATCATTGAAAAATACCTTACTCGATGCCTTACCAAAACGTATGTCATCGGCCATTGAAACCCAAATCGATGCCATTGGTGCCGTTCCATTAAGTCAAGCTATCTCCGCACGTAAAGAGATCATGGAACTCGCGAAACAAATGATGGATGACGGTGAAATAGAACTACAACTCTTCGAAGAACAGGTGGTCGAATAATGTCTGTAAAAACCAACAAACTCGACCCTCGCTGGCGCCTTAAAGGGGATCTTGCCCGTCGTCATCGATTTGCACCTTTGATCCAGCCCCATAATAGTGATGAAAATTCACCCGGGTGGGAAGACTACCAACAAGCGTTCGACAAGGGATATGACGAAGGTGTACAAAAGGGACATGAAGCTGGCTTTGGATCAGGCTCTGAAGAAGGTCGCGTTTCAGGCCATGCGATTGGATTTAACCAAGGCCGCATCGAAGGTCAACTGAAAGGTAAAGATAGCATTGACGATCAACTCAATAGCTTAATTGCCCCATTAGGTGCCTTAAAGTCCTTACTCGAAGAAGGTCATACACAACAGATTAATCAACAACAAAATTTAATTTTGGAGCTGGTTCGTCGAGTATCTCAACAAGTGATCCGCTGTGAGTTAACCTTACAGCCACAACAAATTTTATCTTTGATTGAAGAGACTCTGGCCGCACTGCCTGATCGTCAATCGGATGTCAAAATACACCTTGAGCCAAGTGCCGTTGAAAAGCTAAAAGAATTGGCTGCTGATAAAGTCAAAGACTGGGTGTTAATTGCCGATCCTGCCATCAGTGCCGGAGGCTGTCGTATTGTCAGCGATAAATCCGATGCCGATGCATCGATAGAAACCCGACTCAACGCTTGCATGACACAAGTTGAAGCTAAACTCCAACAAGTGGATTTACTCGCTGATACAAAAGAGGAAGCCAGTGAAGCCTGATCTTAATGCTCAAGATTGGCCGACGGTGCCAGTGGCACAAGTCTATGGCCGACTCACACGAGTCAATGGCTTACTGCTTGAGGCCATTGGTTGTCAACTTGGAACGGGTGATCGCTGTCACATTGAATGTCGAGACGGACAACTCATTGAAGCTGAGGTCGTTGGGTTTCATAAAGAGACCTTGTGTCTTATGCCAATCGAGCATACATCAGGCCTCATGCCTGGCGCCCGCGTCATTCCTTTAGCACAGCGCTGCCAAATCCCCGTAGGCAGCGGCCTTCTTGGCCGCGTGATCGACGGTTTAGGGCAACCTTTAGACGCACTGGGAACACTGGATAATGTCAGCTATATTCCGCTCCGTCATCAAATCAATAATCCCCTCCTGCGTAAACCTATCCGTGAACCATTAGATGTCGGCATTCGCGCCATCAATGCTCTACTTCCTATCGGACGAGGTCAAAGATTAGGATTATTTGCCGGATCAGGCGTAGGTAAGAGCGTACTGCTTGCCATGATGACCCGCTTTACCGAAGCCGATGTCATTGTGGTCGGTCTTATCGGTGAACGTGGCCGTGAAGTGCGAGAATTTATCGAAGAAGCCTTGGGTGAAGAAGGTCGAAAGCGGGCTGTCGTGATTGCCGCACCAGCCGATACCACCCCTTTGATGCGTCTACGAGCCATGCGCCTGAGTCATCACATCGCCACCGCCTTTCGCGATCAAGGTAAACAAGTGTTATTACTGGTTGATTCATTAACCCGTTACGCTCAGGCACAACGCGAAATCGCACTGAGTTTAGGGGAACCACCCGCCACCAAAGGTTATCCGCCTTCAGCCTTTGCGCAATTACCCAGCCTCGTTGAAATGGCCGGTAATGGTCAGCATCCCGATGGTACTTTAACCGCTTTTTATACGGTATTAACTGAAGGTGACGATCAACAAGATCCTGTCGCAGATTCGGCGCGAGCCATTTTGGATGGGCACATAGTTCTGAGCAGAGCTCTCGCCGAGAAAGGCCATTTCCCAGCTATCGATATTGGGGCCTCAGTGAGTCGATTAGCCACCCACATAGCCAGTAAAGAAACATTAGCCCAAGGTCAACGTTTTAGACATTTAAACAGTCGCTTCAATGAAGTTAAAGAGCTATTACCATTAGGCGGTTATCAAGCCGGACAAGATCCAGAAATGGATCTCGCAGTACAATCTGCGCCCAATATGGCCGCTTTTCTACGTCAAGACAGTGAACTTAAAGCCGATCGCACCCACAGTCTTGAACAGCTAAAACTATTAGCCGAAAGTCTAGGTTACCAAGCAGAAACATAAGCTTATGCTAATAGCGCTTGAACAAATAAATGTTCAAGCGTATTAAGAGCCTAGCAAGCGAACAACATGAGACTTAAGGAGTCGATAATGGAAGCCCTGTTCAGACCGCTACGCACATTGTGCGAACAAGAAGAAAAAAAGTTGAGTCAATTAGGGCAACAACGCAGCGAAACCCAGCAACGTATCGATCATATCCAACAACAAAAAGACATCATCGCCCAAATGCAAGTGCAGTACGGCCAATATCCCACTCAAACAGCCAATCCTTTACTACTGCAAAATACCGCGAACATGGCACAAATACTCGCGCCGATGCAAAAAAATCTCACTCGCCAGCAAATATTATTAACCCAAGAACATCAACGTATCAATGGCATGTGGCGCAAACAACTCGGTCGCCAGCAAGGGATAAAGTGGCTATACCAGAAAAAACAAACCGAACGCCAAACTTACCTCGATAAACAAGAACAAAAACAACTCGATGATTTAGCCGGACGTTATGCGGCTGCTTATTAAGAAAACGGTTAAACAATAAAAACGGCGCTATTATTAGCGCCGTTTTTCTATCTCTACATCATTAAAAAGGGGTAAAGAATCCCCTCCTCACCATTAGATTGGATCGACTAACTCCTCTTCATCAACCGCACTAACTTTTTGCTCTTCTGGCTTAATAGCAAACACAGGCAAGGACAATAAGGCTGACATGAAGCCTAAGGTAAACAGCGCGCTAAAAGTCATACCGCCAACAATCACGCCGGCAAGACCCCGATAAATTTCAGCGCCATCTCCTGGCGTTAACATAAGCGGTAACATACCAAAAATACTGGTGCCCGTACTCATGAAAATAGGCCGCATCCGCATACTAACCGCTCGGTAAATGGCTACTTGTTGCGTGGATCCTTCTTGCATTCCTGTTTTAAACTCACCGACTAATAAGATGGCGTTATTAATAACCAAGCCCATCAAAATAATAAAGCCTATCATGGTGATCACATCTAAGTCTTGCGGCATAAACAGATTCAGTACATTTAAACCTAACATGCCACCAGCAATCGCCAGCGGCATCGATGACATCACCGCAATGGCAAACAACCAAGAGCCCAGAGCAATGCGCATCAATAAAAATAACACCAATAATGATACTAAAAAGGTGAGTAGAAACTCCTTTAAAAAACTATCCAATTCACCCGCTTGACCTTGGTAAGCCACATATAATCCGTGAGGGCCTTGCTCTTTAATATACTCTGACACAATCACTTTCACTTGATCCACAAAAGGTCCCATAGGCTGACCGTTAGGCGGAACAACCCCCAGTGAAATCGTCATTTCATTATCAGCCCTAAAAATGGCGCTCGGCGCCAATACCATTTGAGTGTCAACCAAGTCTCTCAGTGGCAGTAAACCATGATTGGGGATCATCAATTCCGTTTCAAGTAACTGCTCAATATGCTCGACCTCTTGCCCTTTAAAGTAAAAAGGAAAGCTCTCATTACCCGCAGAAAAACGGCCTAAATACTCACCATCGGTTAATGCCACTAAGTAACGATTTAAATCTGCTCGTGACAAGCCTAAATACGCGAGTTTATCCGCTTTAGGCGTAAACTCTATCTGGGTGGCATTATTGCTCAGCGCCACCGTTTCCAGCACTTGACTGCCAGCAATACGTTCCTTGATGATATCTTTTAACGCTTGTCCGGCTTGTTGTAGCTCAGCTAAACTCAGCCCTTTTAAATCCACTCGACTGCGATCACCACCTTGTATCGCACCGCCAAGCAAATTACTTTGACGAATATAGAGATCCGTATCTGGCAAGTCATTTAAAATCCGTGTTTCCAACCACTGCTCAAACCTAGCATAATCCACTCCTTCGGACGGTCTCAAGTTTAAATAACAGTAACCAGGATTACAGCTCAAAATATATGTCGTCAATGCTGGTGCCTCAGGTTTTACCCTTTCCTTAGCAAAACGCGCTTCTATCACATACGCAACTTGCTCAACTGCCGCCTCTTGAGACAAAGGTTCTTTAAAATCAACATAAGCAATAACACTTTCAGATTTAGGATTGGGTAATAAATCAATGGCAGGCATCACCCACCAAGTCAGCATTAATGCCCCTACCACCCCCAAACCAACCCAAATATTGGCTTGTAAGCGCGAACGAGAGGGCGTGGTTAATCGCAAAGACCACTTTTTACGCGAGGATAGCGGCTTATCCGCATCATTCATATGAGAGTGACTAGATAATACTCGCCGCCCTAACGCGGGTAAGAGTAATAACGCAACCAGTATTGAAGCTATCAGGGCGCTGGAAATGGTATAGGCTAAATCTTCAAATAACTGGCTGGTACTCGATTGCATCAACACAATCGGCACAAAAATCACAATACTGGATAAGGTCGATGAGATCAGTGCCCCACGTACTTGCTTCACACCTTGGTATAAACTCTCCGTTAAATTTAAACCCTCCACACGCAGACGTTGGATATTTTCCATGACAATAATAGAGGCATCCAATAGCAAGCCGACTGATAATGCCATACCGGCAAGCGAGATCACATTTAAACTTCGCCCACCAAAATACATGCCTAAAATAACTAAAGACAAGCACACTGGAATGCTAACAAAAATCAAAAAAACCACTTTTAAATCGCGTATAAACACATATAAAAACAGGCACGCCAATAACACACCCAGCAAAATATTCGTATACACCAGACTCAGCGCATGCTTGATCGGCTTTGACGTATTGGCTCTAAAAGACAGTTTCATGCCTAACTCGGCTAATGCCCCTTGATTCAACTCCGTCATCACAGCGCTAAGCTCATCAGTAATATCTAGTGCGTTAGTCTTTTTATCTGGCTGAAAGCTGAAATACATCGCCGGATGACCTTCAAAACTTGAATAATCCCACTCGGTAACAAAACGTTTGTGAACTTTAGCCAGCTCCCCCAAACGAATAATACGCTCCCCAGAGACGGCCACAGGCAGTTGAGTTAATTCAGTCAAAGACATCTGGCCTTTAAAATGAAGATCATAAGCCTTAGAACCCAGTTTCATTTTATCACCGGAGCGATCAATCAAATCGTGCAGTTTTTCAGTCACATCATCAATGGACAATGAGAAACGCGTCAATGCTTTAGGATCAAACTCAATATCCATACGCTGAGCCAATGGGCTGTGACTTAAATTAATATTGGCAATGCCGGATACGTTACTTAATACGGATGCGATATGCGCGCGATAAGCCTGACGAAAATCATCAGGGGTTAACTCTTCTAATTCAGAATACAAATACATAGACGCAACCGTGCTACCCGCACCATTACTGTAATCAAATATCAAAGGCTTAGCGACCTGAGCTGGCCAATCAGGAATTTGATTAATCCGCGCCATCACATCCATATACGCTTTTTCCATATCCGTTTGAGACTGGAAAAATAATCGCATCCATGTCTCGCCATTGCTGATGAACGATTGGGAGTGTTTCAACTGGCCAATGCTGGCAAGCTGCCGTTCTAACGGAATAATCAATACTTGCTCGATTTCTGTCGCCGTTTTACCTTGCCAATTAATTAACATCGCAATTTCTTGCTGATCTAAATCGGGCAATAACGCATTGGGTAATTTCAGACTACTGATCACACCGAGCAACACTAATAACGCAGAAAAGGCGATAATAATGCCACTGTATTTGTCGACAAATCTCATAGTCGCACCTTAGCATTGTTCACGTTAGTGTCATTTTTGTTCGCCACTATCACCGCATCACTTTGCTTTAAGGATTTACCTCCACGAACAACCAACCACTGTCCCACTTTAATCGGTGATTGGATCACCGCATGCTGCCCCAACGTATCAACGATTTTAATCGGCACTTGTTTGACTTTATTATCTTCATCTACCTGCCAAACATAATATTCATTATCATTTAGATTCAATGCATCATAGGCAATCAGTGAGAGATCGTCAGCATGCATTTGCATCTTCACCGTAACCCGTTGACCAAGAAACAAAGCTGCACTCGCTCCCCCCTTGAAATTAAAATGCAAATTAAACGTTTGATCGGCTTCATTCACTTCAGATGCTAACCGATTGAGCTGAAGGGAGATCCCTTCTTCTAAGTAAAAGCTGGCCAAGCTAAGCTGTTCAACCTGCTGATATAAATCAAGAGACATTCGGCAAACCACTTCTTGATTATCCATTGGTAAGAACACCAACAAACTGTCACCCATTTCGACCCACTCACCAGGCTGCGCATTCAATTCAAACACTTTCCCATCCGCTGGCGCATAATGATCTAAGTGTGCAATTTGATGTTTAAGCGTTCTTTGCTCAGCTTGTAATGCTTGGTAGCCTTGTTTGCTGACTTGAGCATCGAGTTCGGCGCGACTCAAATCAGACACCGAAACCATATCTTGCTTATCGAGTGACTGGATACGTTGGTATTCTTGCGCAGAAAAACTTGCCTGCGCCTTTGCCGCAGCTAAGCGTGAGGTTAAACTCGCTAATGTTTGCACCAAATAGAAATCATTTTGCTTGGCGATTAAGTCGCCTTTTTTAACTTCAGTGTCAACAGGTAAGATCCAATCTAATTGCGCTTGCACATGACTCGATATGTGAGGCCGAAAGAGCACATCTCCACGGCAATACAAGGTTTTCTGTATACCACCATCCCACTGCTTTGTTTCAGTCACATGGACTAAAGGTTTATCATCAGCGAAGAGAGAAAATGCCGTCAATAGCGATAACGTCAGTAGGGATCGCGAAACCATTTTGATATAGCAATACATCTAAACATCCTTATTTAACTTATTATTTTCAAAAACATCAAAATGAAATTGAGAAGTCTTATAAACGAAAAAAACTCCATAGATTACAAAGCGAACGTTCATAGAGTAAACCATCAAATGTGCTAAAAAAAGAAAAAAATGAAAAAAATCAAACTTTTCAACAACCCATTAGAAACGAAATAAGAACATGAATATTAAACATAAAAATGCTTCTCTAAGATTACCCCATAAATACGAACACCTTCACACCTTATAAAAACAGACTTTATGCTAATTACTTTCCCCCTAAAATATTGCTAATTTTTTACTCTCACTTTCCAACTAAGCACTCACCATACACAATGAAAATTATTTTTATACTGTATTTTTTTATCTCTGCAAGTTATATCTGCCGCCGAGGAAAACTAAAACATAAATTCACTCGACAATTGACTGATCATTCGACTTTTATGGCATTCATCAATTTCCCTTTATATATTTTCTCTAAAATAAAGACAACGCCATATCTTGAAACACACTCAGTGGATAACCTTAATAAACTAAAAGATAACTGGGAGATCATTCGTCAAGAAGCACTAGCACTAGAACAGGATGGATTAATATCTACATCGGATAAATTAGATGATGCCGCATTTAATTCTTTCTTCAGAAAAGGTTGGAGTCGCTTCTACATTAGCTGGTACGGAGCAGAAATCCCTTCAGCAATGATCAGAAGTCCACAAACAACCCTATTAGTCCAATCAATACCCAATATTAAGGCTGCCATGTTTGCAAGATTAAAAGCCGGCAGTCGACTCGGTTTACACCGCGATCCTTATGCCGGATCCCTAAGGTATCACCTTGGACTCATTACTCCCAACGATGATAAATGCTATATCAATGTTGATGGTGAACCATACCATTGGCGTGATGGAGAAGATGTATTATTTGATGAAACTTACTTACATGAAGCCATCAATAATACCAACTGTGATCGGATTATTTTATTATGTGATATTGAGAGACCATTAAAATTTAGAGTGATAAGGTTATACAATAAATTCATCAGTTATGTTTTATTAAAATCGGCCGCCGCACCTAATGAAATAGGCGATAAAACCGGCGGAATAAACAAAGCTTTTAAATATATTTATCAAATCAGAATTGTTGGTAAAAAATTACGGAAATTCAACAAGCCATTGTATTACTTTATTAAGTACTGTATTTTTCTAGGCTTAATTACCTTGTTGTTTTTTTAATAAATTAGCACCAGGCTCAGACAAGCGATATAATAATAACGCCGCTTTTTGGGCATTTTTACTGAAACTACTCATATCCGCTATTTCATCAGAGGTGTGCCCTCCAGTGCCCATTAAACCTAATCCATCAAGAGACATATCCACATAGTTTGCCGCAAAAGAAATATCAGCCGCTCCCGCATTACGTGGATTAACAGCCACCACCTTTCCATAACCTAAATCTTCACTGATCTGATTATAGAGCGTCAATAACTGCCGATTACTATTCGTTGCCGCCATAGGGGGATAACCTTCATTAAAAATCAATGTCGCCGCAGTCATGGGTAAACTTTGAGAAACTATCTCTAACATTTTCTCTTTCGCTTTATTAAGCTGATGAGGCGATAGCGCACGAATATCCCCCATCACCACAGCCTCTTTAGACACCACATTGGTTTTACCTAAAGCTGAACCCTTTGTGCCATTGGTTTGATGTTCCACATCCGTCCCCGCGAGAATGAGTCCTGGGTTGAAGGTCAAATTATCCATTGAAGATAATGACTCGCGGAATTCATTTAAGATCCTCGCCATTTCATAAATCGCGCCATCGCCCACTTTTTCAGTAAATATTTGCGATGAATGAGCCGGCTGCCCAGTCACTTTAAGGGTCCAATCGACAGCGCCACGGCGCGCAATCACAGCTGTTTTTATATCACCGTCACCATCTTCAAACCCCAGAGCCACATCAGCCCACTTGGCAGCATCGATGATGGCTTTCTTGGATGCCGATAAGGGTAAACCACTTTTCTCTTCATCACCTGTCATGACAACTCTAAGGCTTATCCTGTCGAGGAATCCAGCTTGCTTTAATGCCTTAATCGCCGTCAGCATAATGACATCTCCGCCTTTCATATCACTCACTCCAGGACCCGCAGCATGGGTTTCATCGAGTTGTTGATAGGTTTGAAAGGCATCATCTTTAGCAAATACCGTATCTAAATGCCCAATGAGTAATATTTTCTTGCCTTGAGTACCGTAGGAGGCCACTAAACTGCCTGCACGATTGTAACTTGAGCCATCTTGCCACTGAGCATCAAAACCTAAATCTTCAAGCGCCTTCTTAAACACCATGCCGACTTGTTTAACACCTGAAAAATTCATGGTGCCACTATTAATATTGACGACTTTTTCAAGCTGTGAACGGGCTTCTGGCAACGCTTGATTGACCGCATCAACAATTTTAGATTCACTCTTCTTATCTTGATTGTTGTCTTTTAAAGGAGCAGGACTTGCTGAAACTGCAGCACTAAACAATACCAATAGGCATACACATAAAAAATAAGGGTGAAGGAATGAACGTCTCATCAAAGCCTCATACATCAATAAACTTCAGGGGTTATCGAGTATATCTAAATGCGAAATAAGCATTAAGTTTTGCAACCTTATTCATTAAAACAAATAAAAATGTTCACAAATAAAGAGGTATGATGATAAATATTTAAAATCAATCAGTTGAAGTTAATCAATACAAGATAATTCAATATTCAACATTCAAAGTTAGCACAAAAAAAAACAAAAATGAATGTGAATAACAACTAAATAAATGCAATATAGTTACATTTAATCGGCGGGAGGAAGAAGTGGTTCAAGGAATAAATAACAACATAAACTAAAGAGAGTCACTCAAATAACGGCATCAGTGTTAACTTACTCTCTTTAATTTACGCTATCATCATAGCGATTGAGACTGACTACCATAATCTAGAGTCTGCTCAACATTACGGCGTAGCAAATTATTAATAATAAATTGCTGATCGACAAGTAGCTTACCATTAACATCATTCGCATGCTGGCTTTCAGTGGCTAATGTCAGCAATTGCTGCCAAATCACATTCACTTGTTGTGATGACTGAGGCGGCAATTTAGCAATCAATTGCTCCATACCAGCAGAATTCCCCACTAAACCTAAGCGTTGCAGGGCAGCGCTGCGATGATCGGCACTTTGTTTCAAGCTCTCACACAATGCACTTTGATGTTCATTATGTAACTTAAGTGCGTCATTATTGCGTTGCTGCATCAACTGACGCTGACGTCGTAATAAACTTTTTAGTTGCTTATAACCTTCTATATCTTGGCGTACGCCTCTAACGAGGCTTTGTACTAGCTCACGTTTTTCTGACATAGTGTTATCCGTGTTGATTAAACATGGCTTCAGCCACTTTACCCAGATTTAAATCAAAAGTGCCGTCTTTAAGGGATTGACGAAGTTGATCGACTTTAGCTTGATCGACATCATCAATTTGCTGAAGTTGAGGTTGAGATCGCGCTAACAATTCCCAATCATCACTCACCGCTTTTGGGGTCGCGATCGGTTTCACTTGGCTCTGAGCGGGTTGCGGCTCTGCCTTCGTTGAAGTTTGACTCATGCTCGCGCCAACTTCAGCATTCAAAGCGCTATTAATTTTATTAATTTCCATTCCGTTCCCACCCATATATATTAATGCCGTTATACCCTAAATCACTTAGGTATACACAATAAAGCGACCTCAAATACAACCCGCTGAAATTCAATACGTGTAAAAATAAAACGCTATGAATTATTGAACAAAATAAGATATCAAACAAAATGTAACACAGATAATCCCAGATAAAGGCAAATACACGAAAAAGTCCGTGTAAATTCTTAAAAATGGGTTGTCACTTTACCTTTACTCGTTGGATAAGCGGTGATAATTTTACCTGAACTCAAGTTTTTCACTCGTATCGCTTCCCCTTCTCTACCCGACTCTAATGCTTCACCAAACATTTTGGCATAAAATCCTTGGCTTTTAGCCTCAATGATCACCTTATCACCTAGCTTGACTAACACTGGCGCACCTAAATACATAGCTTTGATAGGTTTATAGCGATGCAGCTTTCTCACCATTTGCCGACCGATGATATCTGATGCCTGTGTTAACACCTCTTTATCCGAGCCTTTTAATGCCAGTTTCATCCACGTTATATCCTGCCCTTTAACCTGCTCACCTCGCTTCATCGCACGCTTAAACACAGGTAAACGCGCGCTAACTTGCACTTTAGCCCTGACATATAAAGACCAACCAAGAGACGGGCAACTCAGCTTGCGTTGTACTTGACCAAAATCAATATCAGCAGAATTGATCGTTGGTGATTTTGGACATAAAGTGAGTTTTTCAGCGCCTGAAGGCACGCGCACAGTGATTTTTTTTGTTAAGTCTTTCACTCCCGCATGTTGTTGCCATTGCTTGAGTTCTTGGCTTAAAACTTGAGTCATCCGTGCTTCTAATTGCTGAACAGTAGCTGACTCCGCTTGCACCGGAAGCATTAGCAAGCCACTCGTTAACGTACAACCTGCCAACCATAAGCGCATCCACAACCCCATAAAGTCAGCCACTTTGAATAAAATATGCCATGCAATATACCCAAGCTAGCCTCAGATGCAAGTTTCTAAATTCATCCCAGCAAAAAGCGGAAACGAATAGGCAGTCTGTGAAAAAAAGAGGAAGTGAGCATTCCTACTCCTGACTGGTAATAATCATAAGCCACTAACAATAAAGAATTAAAATAGTTGGCATGTTAATTGAATACTAACGATTCATTCACGGAAACATACAGCATTAATTACTTTTATTACGAGGAGCCGATAATGGCCATTAATCTTGATGCAGCACTGGGTATTCATCCCCAGGCACTGGATTTTAGGGTAGAACGAAGCAAGGTACTAGCAGGAAACTTAGCCAATGCAGAAACCCCTGGTTATAAGGCGCGAGATCTTGATTTCGGTTCCGTAATGTCACAAGTCAATGCTGGTATGGTTCCGGATCGTGATTATGACATGGGTTATCGCATCCCTTATCAAACTTCAGCTGATCAAAACACCGTTGAACTTGGAAAAGAACAGGCCAGATTTTCTCAAAACGCCATGGATTATCAAACCAGCCTTACTTTTCTTAATATGAAAATCGCCGGACTCAAGTCCGCCATTGAAGGACAGTAGGAAGTCATATGTCATTTGGAGAAATCTATCAAATCGCGGGTGCCGGCATGAATGCGCAAAGTATTCGCCTAAACACCGTTGCCAGTAATCTTGCCAACGCAGGTGCTGCAGCAAAAAATCCCGATGATGCTTATAGAGCATTGAAACCTATTTTTTCGACTATTTATAACCAAGTCGACGGCCATGTTACTGGCGCTCAAGTTGAAGTGGCTGCCATTGTTGAAACCGATGCGCCTCTGGATATGCGCTATGAACCGGATCATCCTTTTGCGAATGAACAAGGCTATGTTGCCTATTCCAACGTCAATACCGTCGATGAAATGGCTGACATGATGGCCGCCAGCCGCGCCTTTGAAACCAGTGTAGAAGTCATGAATCGTGCTCGCTCAATGCAGCAAGGTCTATTACAACTAGGAGCAAAATAAGATGAATGTTAATGCGTTATCTAGCAGTTATAACACCCCTGAAGTCGCGACCAGTGCAAACAGTTCAAGTGCGCTAACCAACGAATTCATGACCCTGATGATTGCCCAAATTAAAAACCAAGACCCAACGAATCCCATCGATGGCACAGAATATGTGTCACAACTGGCACAGTTCTCACAAGTAGAAAGCATGGAAAAAATGCGCTCAGATCAAAACACCCAAATGGTGATGATTGAAAACATGGGCATAGTGCAATCCGCAAACCTCATTGGCAAAGATGCCATGGTCGCAGCCGATTCGCTAACAATTGAAGCTGATAGTGAGAGCATTGAAGGTAAAGTGTATTTAGAGAATGCCACCTCCGCTGTCAGCATCGATATTGTTGATGTCAACGGAGTCGTAGCCCACACCATTAACTTGGGCGCGCAAGGTAGTGGTGATGTCGCCTTTAATATCGATCCTCAAGTATTAGGATTACCCAAAGGTGAATACAAACTGCAAGCTAAAGCCACAACCGGTGATGAATCCACCAGCTTGAAAACCTTTGTACAAGCACCGATTGAAAAGATTCACTTTGCCAGTGCATCAGGCATGATGATGGCCGAACTCGGCTATGGACTAGGAACAGTCTCTGTTCTTGAAATATCTGAAGTTTCTTAATTGAGCTTCTTAAAAACAGCGTTTAATTAACTTCAATAAGATTTAATAAGGGTTCCATTCTATGTCTTACAACATCGCACTCAGTGGCCTACAAGCAACGACACAAGATTTAAACACTATCAGTAATAATATTTCCAATGCTTCAACCGTGGGTTTTAGAGGCGGACGCAGTGAATTTGCCGCCATCTATAACGGCGGTCAAGCCGGTGGTGTTAACGTGATGTCGACCACGCAAAACTTCTCTACTGGCGGCACGTTGAGTTACACAGGTCGTGAACTCGACTTAGGTATTCAAGGTGATGGTTTCTTCGTGCTCTCTGGTCAAGATGGCAGCACCTTATATGCCCGCGCCGGTATGTTTAATCAAGATGCCAATGGTTTTGTCGTCGATCCTGCCGGTAACCGCCTACAAGGTTACCCTGTTAATACGGCGAAACAGCTACAAAACGGTACCATCAGTGATCTGCAAATACAATCAGGCTCACTAGCTGCGAATCCAACCACCGCCGTTGGTATCGTCTCTAACTGGGATTCAACCGTCGACGCTATCGATCTCACTGTCACCCCATTCGATGCCGCAGACGCAACCACTTATCACTCAACAACCACCGTCACCGTCAACGACTCACTTGGCGCTGAGCACGCACTAACCGAATATCATATCAAAACCGCCGACAATGCTTGGACCGTTAATTACATGATGGATGGCGAGCTTGTCGACACCAATAATCTGACGTTCAACAATGATGGCACACTAAATACCGGTGCCGCTAAGACACTGAACATTACTAGCACCACTAATCCTGCCATTATTGCCGGTGTGGACGACCTAACGATTGCTTTAAGCTATACCAATACCACCCAATACGCTAAAGATTATAACAACTCAGGCCTTAGCCAGAATGGTTATACCTCAGGCGAACTAAACGGTATACGTCTCGACGAGAACGGTATGCTGTATGGCACTTACACCAATGGTCAAGAGCAACTTCAAGGCCAAGTAGTCTTAGCCGACTTTAACAATCCTAACGGACTGACTCCAGTCAGTAACAATGCTTGGACAGCAACAAACCAAGCTGGCCAAGCAGTGATGGGCTCACCGACAACCGGTACATTAGGCGGCATTAGTTCAGGTTACCTTGAAGGCTCCAATGTCGATACCACAGCCGAAATGGTTAGCCTGATGACAGCCCAGCGTAATTATCAATCCAACGCCAAAGTACTGGATGCTAATTCCACCATGCAACAAGCCCTATTGAACGCAATTTAATCTCTTTGTTTCAGGCTGCACTTTTAATGAGTTCAGCCTGTTAGATGCATTAAATACATTTATAGGTTTAAGGAATGAAGCATGGATAGAATGTTATACACAGCGGCCACAGGTGCGGCGCGAATAATGGAAGCCCAATCCATTCGCGCTAACAACTTAGCTAACGCTGATACCACAGGATTTAAAGCTGATTTAGAGCGCGTTAACGCGCAAGTCATTACGCCGACAGGCAACAGTTTAAGAACGCGAGTATTAGCGCAAACTGAAGATGCAGGTTTTAACAAACAAGCAGGCGCACTTAACCCGACAGGCCGCAAATTAGACTTAGCCATTCGCGATCATGGCATGTTCACTGTCATGACAGATGCTGGCGAAGCTTATACCCGTTCAGGTGCCATCGTTCCTGACGCAACAGGCCAACTCACTGTCGATGGCCGCGTGGTTCAAGGTCTAAATGGCCCTATTGTATTACCTGAATATCGCGATCTGTTTGTGGGTGATGATGGACGCATTAGCATTCTAGGCTCTGAGGGCGGCATTATTGAACAAATCGCGCAACTCAAAATGGTGAACCCTGAATTGGATACCATGAAAAAAGGACAAGACGGTCTTTTTTACAGCCGTGATGGCAATCCATTAAAAGCCGACGGCTCAGTGCTAGTCGACAGTGGTTTTCTTGAGGCCAGTAACGTCCAAGCCGTTTCTGAACTCATCGCCTCTATGGATCTCACTCGCCAATTTGAAATTCAAGTCAAATTGATGAAAAGCGCCGAAAAATTAGCCGAAGCAGGCAACCGCCTGATCCGAAACGCTTAAAGGATAAGAAAATGCAATCAGCATTATGGGTAAGTAAAACAGGCCTAACGGCTCAAGATGTGAAAATGACCACCATAGCCAACAACTTGGCTAACGTGAATACCACAGGTTTTAAACGTGACCGCGTCGCCTTTAACGATCTTTTCTATCAAGTACAGCGTCAACCCGGTGGGCAAGTTGATGAACTCAATCAGCTACCTTCAGGCCTACAACTGGGTACAGGTACGCGTGTTGTCGGTACCCAAAAAGTCTTCACTACCGGTGATATGCTCACCACTAATCAACAACTTGACTTAGCGATTGAAGGTCAAGGTTTCTTCCAGATTGAAGAAGCCAACGGTGATATTGGTTACACTCGTAATGGACAATTTTATCGTAGCAGCGAAGGCATCATCGTCACTTCTCAAGGCTTGCCTTTAGTGCCTAACATCGAAATACCTGAAGATGCACTCAACATTACCATCGCCTCAGACGGTACCGTATCAGCGCAAATCGCAGGTAATAGCGACTCACAAGAACTCGGGCAAATCACGCTCGTTAACTTCACTAACCCAACCGGTTTAGAAGCCCGTGGTGACAGCTTATACCGTGAAACATCGGCGTCTGGCGCAGCCATTGAAGGTATTGCAGGCGATCAAGCAATGGGTCAACTAAGACAAGGATCTTTAGAAGGCGCTAACGTGAATGTTGTGGAAGAAATGGTTGAAATGATCTCAACCCAAAGAGCCTATGAAATGAATGCGAAAGTCGTTTCAGCTTCAGACGACATGCTTAAATTTCTCAACCAGTCTCTTTAATCGAAACTGATGTTGTGCCACTTTACACCAATACGATAAGGGAAACAGATGCGTCATTTATGGATAGGAGTTCTGTTATTATTATCTGGTTGTGCAGCCCATTTTCCAGAGGCCGAGACTCAACCAGGCCAAGCGGAATGGGCACCACCAGAAATCGATTACAGCCTACCTGAGGCAAAAGATGGCAGCCTCTATCGTCAGGGTTATATGTTAACCCTGTTTAAAGATAAGCGCGCTTTTCGAGAAGGTGACATTCTCACCGTTGCTTTGGATGAAAAAACCTTTTCAAGCAAACGAGCCGATACTTCAACCAGCAAAGATCAACAAATGGGTTTCGGTTTAACCTCAGATATCGATGGCAATGGATATTCAGCCAGTGCCGACGGTTCTTTTGGTCGAGGGTTTGATGGCCGCGGCTCAAGTACTCAGCAGAATCAACTGTCTGGGTCCATTACTGTGACAGTCGCTAAGGTACTACCCAATGGTGCATTGCTTATTCGTGGTGAAAAGTGGTTAAGGCTCAATCAAGGTGATGAATTTTTGCGTTTGATTGGTCTTATTCGTATCGATGATATCGGTACCGACAACACGATCTCTTCTCAAAGAATTGCTGATGCTCGTATCATTTATGGCGGCAAAGGTGCCATTGCCGATAGTAATAATATGGGCTGGGCTGCCCGCTACTTCAATAGCCCTTGGTTCCCATTATGATGCGATATTTAATCCAGCTCCCAAGGCTCCTCACTTCAGCAAGGAAGGGGAAAATGAAAAAAATAACACTATTAACCAGTTTGTTTTTGATGCTTGCAACAGGCCCCTCTGTGGCCCAAGAATCCGCACAAACACGTTACTTAATGGATATCGTTGATGTACAAGGTATTCGAGGTAACCAACTTGTCGGTTACGGCTTAGTGGTCGGTTTGAACGGTACGGGCGATCGCACTCAGGTCAAATTTACCAGCCAATCTGTGGTCAACATGTTAAAGCAATTTGGCGTACAACTTGATGATAGAATAGACCCTAAGCTCAAGAATGTCGCGGCAGTCGCTGTCCATGCCACCGTCCCTGCACTCACCAGCCCTGGACAAACCATCGACATTACCGTTTCTTCGTTGGGTGATGCCAAAAGCTTACGTGGTGGTAGCTTATTGATGACCCCACTTAAAGGGGTTGACGGTGAAATTTATGCCGTAGGTCAAGGTAATCTCGTTGTCGGTGGCGTATCTGCCCAAGGGCGAAATGGCACCTCTATTTCCGTCAATATCACCACAGTCGGTAAAATCCCCAACGGGGCGATCCTAGAAGCGGAAATTCCCAGCAACTTTCACAATAAAGATCACATCATTCTAAACTTACGTGCCCCTAGCTTTAAAACCGCGCGTAATATTGAACGCGCCATTAACGATCTCTTCGGCCCCAATGTGGCCCAAGCTGACAGCAAAGGAAAAGTGCTCGTACGTGCACCAAAATCACATAGAGAACGCATCACCTTCATGTCAATGCTAGAGGAATTACAGATCCTTCAAGGACGTAAACCCCCTCGAGTGGTCTTCAATAGTCGTACAGGTACAGTGGTTATGGGTGGCGGCGTCGTCGTTCGTAAAGCGGCGGTGAGTCACGGTAACTTGACGGTCAGCATCATAGAAAAGCCGCAAGTCAGTCAACCTAACAGTGCTATTTATGGGGTTGCGCAAGGCCGTACGGTAGTGACTACCGATAGCCAAGTGAGTCTCGACACTGGCAGCGGCCACATGTTTGTCTGGGAAGAAGGTGTGGCATTAGAAGAAATTGTAAGAGCCATTAACAGCCTTGGCGCCTCACCCATGGACTTGATGTCTATTTTACAAGCGCTAGATGAAGCAGGCTCTTTAGAAGCCGAATTGGTTGTTATTTAACAGCGATATAAAGTTAAAATAATAAATGTAAATCAAGCAAGCTTATCGCTTAAAAATGAATAGCGTTAAGCTTGCTTTAAAAAATAATCATTGATGGTGAACTCATGAAACTCGACAATTCACACAGCTACCTAAACCAAACCAATGCGGCCGATCTCATCAAGAGTAATGGTGAATACGGCGCACTAAAGCTGGTCAGTCAGCAATTTGAAGCGCAGTTTCTGCAAACGGTGTTAAAACAGATGCGATCAGCATCCGATGTCATGGCAGATGAAGATAGCCCACTATCAGCACAAAAAGACAGTCTATATCGCGACTGGCATGATGCAGAGTTAGCCGGACGTTTAAGCCAAATGCAAAGCACAGGGCTTGCCAGTGTCATGACTAAACAATTGGCCAGCGCCCTTAAGTCAGCCCCTGAAGCGGTCGCTTCTAATAATCAATTATCAACTAATAACGCCGCTAATATCGCGACCAATATATCAACCACAGCCATGCAACCTGCCCTTATCACCCCATTAAAGGTGAAATAAACGGGCCGCATGACGGTATGTACCCATTCCGGAGCATACACCACTGATGGAATGGGTATTAGCAGCTTTGTTCGACTTAGACTAAGGATACAAAATGAGCCTTCTTAATATTGGCATGTCAGGGTTAACCGCCAGCATGGCGGCCTTGAACACCACTTCTAATAATGTTGCCAACGCTGCAGTACCCGGTTATTCGCGTCAGCAACTGTTAACCAGCTCAGTGGCCGGTGGCGGTTATGGCGGTGGTGCAGGCGTGAATGTCGATGGCATTCGCCGAATTTCCGATCAATATCAAGTGGCTCAATTATGGAACACCAGTAGTGGTGTGGGTTATGCCAGTACTCAGCAAAGTTATCATAGTCAAGTAGAAACCGTTTTTAATACTGATGGTAATAACATTTCCCAAGGTTTAGATACCCTCTTTGCCGCGCTCAATGCCTCAATGGAAAAACCTAATGAGACAGCCTATCGACAAGGCGTGCTCAATGAAGCAAACGCATTAAGCCAACGTATCAACTCTATTAACGACAGTTTAAGTGCGCAAACCACGCAAATTGAAAGTCAAATGGGGGCATCGGTCAATGAAATCAACACCCAAATAGAAACCATTGCCCGTTTAAATTCTGAAATTCAATCTTCTGCCAATAATGGCACACCGTCGGCTTCATTATTAGACAGCCGCGACGCGGCCATTGACGATCTGGCCAATATTATTGACATCCGTGTGACTGAAGAAAGTAATGGTATGGTGAATATCTCACTGTCTCAAGGACAGCCTTTACTGGCTGGCACCACCAAATCAACCTTAGTGACCTCACCGTCAACCAGTAACCCCACACTGAAGCAAATCAATATTCAATTTGGTCAATCAAGCTTTCCTGTTGATAAAAATACCGGGGGCAGTTTGGGGGCATTACTCGATTATCGTGATAACGATCTGGCTGACTCTATTACCTTCGTCAATGAAATGGCGAAAAACTTAGCCGATGAATTTAATCGTACCCTGAAAAATGGTACCGATCTTAATGGCGCCACACCAAAATTAGATCTCTTCAGCTATGATCCCAGTAATCCAGCAGGTACCTTAGGCCTCACCTCTGGATTTACCTCGGATATGCTCGCCTTTGGCCAAAATAGTACACCTGGCGACAACAGTAACCTACGCGATCTCGTCGAAATCGCTAATACCAACTTTACCTTCGGCTCGATTAATGCAACGACCAGCATGGGTGATGCGTTTGCTGCGAAAATAGGTCAATTAGGCTCCACCGCGCGCCAAGCTAATTTAAATGCCGATACCAGTACCCAGTTACAGATGAATGCCCAATCCCAATGGTCCAGCACCAGTGGCGTAAACTTAGATGAAGAAGGCGTCAACCTCATAAAATACCAGCAACAGTATCAAGCCAATGCCAAGATCATCTCTACGGCCGATCAGTTGTTTCAGACTCTTTTAAACAGCATTTAAGGAAATAAACCATGCGCGTCAGTATGCAAAACATGTACAGCAGTAATCTGTATAGCTTACAAAAAGCGACTATCGAAATTGCTCGCCTTAATGAAATGCAATCGACAGGCAAATCATTACTCAAGCCGTCAGACAATCCCATTGGCTCCGTCCAAGTGATAGGCACTCAGCGAGATGTGGCTGCGACGACTCAGTATATCGATAATATTAAATCGCTAAGCTCAGGACTGGATCGCTCTGAAACCCACCTTTCTAGCATGATCGATCTTCAAGGTCGATTACGCGAAATTGCTGTAGCGTCTAATAATGGTTCTCTATCTCCAGAAGACAGAGCCGCCTATGGTGCTGAAATGGAAGAGTTAATGGAGAGCATGGTGTCACTGGTTAATGCCACCGATGAAAGTGGTAACTATCTGTTTTCAGGTAACCTCACCGATACTCAGCCGCTGCTTAAAGACACAAATGGTGTTTATATCTATCAAGGTGATAGCAACCAGCGCGAAGTACAAGTGGCTAATAATACTTGGATGGAAGCCAATGTGACTGCTGACGCTTTCATTTTTAGTAATGGCACTGATGATATCTTTAACCAAGCACAAGCTTATATTGATATATTAAACGATCCGACATTATCACCGGGTGATGTTAACTTTGATAATGCATCCACAGCCATGCAGGATACGTTAGATGACACTTTAAACAGTATTAGTGCTACTATCACTGACTTAGGTGGCAAGCAAAACAGCTTAAGCCTGACACAATCCTCGCACGAAGAAATGAACATTTTTAGTGAAGCACTTATCGGAGAGATTGAAACCTTAGATTATGCTCAAGCCACCGCTGAGTTTAATATGAAGCTGACCGCGCTACAGGTCACTCAACAAACTTTCGTACAAATCAGTAAACTATCGCTATTTAGTCAAATATAGAGACCAAACATTATGATTAATGGAGTTACCGACAGCCTTAACGTTCAACAACGCAGTCAAACGGTCAGTGCACCTATTAGTGAACGGTCTCAATATCTGCCAAGTGTTCAGGCTAACGTTTCCTCCATTCCAACCCACAGGCTGGAATCTTATGTACGCTGGGCTAAAGTCACCCAAGGTCAACATAAAATTTCAGCCGCGCAAGTGGCCGAACAGAGTTTAAAACAAGTCGTTCAATTGCTAAAGCAGCTTAAAAAACAAGTCCAGTTATCGCTAAAAAATACCCCCTCGATCCAAACTGAGCCCAACAAAGTCAGTCTTAAATTACAGCAAAGACTCGTGACACTTAAGCCTGAATATCAAGGCAAGGCGCTATTAGATCATCAACTGAATGTGATCTCAGCCACGCACCCAGCCAGCCCACGTCAATTTAGATTAAAATCCGTCGAATTGACCCAATCTAAAGCCAGAGACGAGCGGATCAGTATACAAATAGGCGGTGCTGTCACTAATATCACCCTGCCCGCTAATCTTTCTCAAGCCAGCTTATCCAGCCATTTAGCCGCGAGCCTAAAACCCTTGGGGATCCAGCTGCAAGCCTTTGCTCAACAAACGGCTTCAAAAATAGGGCCGAGTTTATTCAATACTCATGAGCAACAATGGCTATTGATTAAAGAGGGAATTTTCATGACAGGACAAGGACAGCGTCTGCCTGCAGGAGAACCAAGACTCATTAAGGTCATTGAAGAGCTAAATTGGCAAGATCCAAGAGAATGGAAATTTACTAGCCAAAGTGAACTTAAACAAAGCATGGCTAAAATCAGTAAATCCTTGAGTAAAATTGAGCTGCAACTTAAAGATTTAGGTGAAGTACAACAAAAAGTACGATTACAGCTTAAACAAATCAATAACGGCAAACAGCAAGATTTTGACCTACAGAGCACATTACAACGCCTCAACACCCTAATGCAGCCTAGCCCTTTTACCGCGCATATACGTTCATTGATGGCGCAGGCAAATGTAAACCGAAATCAGGTGTCTTCATTATTAGGGTAAAGTTCGTTCATTGATAGGTACTCCCAACCGAATGTAAACCGCAATCAGCTATCTTCGCTTCTGGGGCCGGCTAATACGTTCATTGATGGTGATACCAAGCTCACGAAATAAGTAAGCCGAAGGTATAACTTATACAGACAGATACGTTTTCCTATAGACATGCATCGTCCCATATCGGTTCATAACATAGTAATAATTTATTTTTTATAAGGTTAATGTCATTTTCGCTTCACGGCCTATAGCCTCTTCCATATTTTAAATCTTTTTATTCCTCTACGATCGATTAAGTTCAATCCACTGCAATTTAATAAGATTGAAATTTAATCATCTACAAAACTTCATATTTGCAGTGGTCAAACCTGTTAAACACAAAAAATAAAGTATTAATTCGATCTCCATCACACATTGTTAATAAAATGTTTTAATTGTGACTTTTTAGGGTTTATTTGCACTCTCTCTAGGAGTAAGGTATCGCCCAATGAAAGACAAGGTCGATAGCGAGAAAAAATCACCGCTATCGGGTACTCAACGAATCTAAAAAGGAATGACTGTGCGTACTTATACTGGTTCTATTTCAAGCTTTACAGGTTGGATGACAATGGCCTCACTTGGCTTAACATCACTAGCCCTGACGCCTTCAGCTTTAGCTATGGACTATTACGCCTCAGAGCAATGGTTTATCCAGCAAGACTTTACCATTGATGCGGGTGATAGAGTTATCGTTGCAGCTAACACTCAAATCTATTTAAATGCCGATACAAAACTGACCATTAATCCCGAGGCGGTATTGATTTTAGAAGAAGGCGTTAATATCGATATTGGCCAAAAAGGAAGCATTGCCGTATACGGTGAGCTCAGCTCATTGGGTCATGAATACAACATGAATCGCTTTCAATCGGTGCAACTGGCCCCAACAAATAGTGATTGGCAAGGGATCGACACCTATAATGGCTCTGTGGTTAATTTACGCCATACCCAAATCAGTCATGCAAGTAACGCTATTTATGCTCATATCGGCACGACCATTTTATTCCCTAATGAGCAAACCGAATTAGACACCCATGATTCTGAAATAAGAAATGATCACACCAGCCAACTCAATATTCGCTACAGTAACTTCAATAACAATCACACTGCCATCAATATTAGCGAACAACACACCTTTGGCCAGTTAGAATCCGTCATACAATATAACCAATTTAACGATAATCAATACCATCTCTATACCTCAAGCCAAGCGCACAATAATGGCTTGCAAATGAGCCCAGTAATTGTCGATGCCCGCTTTAATTGGTGGTCAACAACCGATACAAATCGGCTTAAACAACAAATCCAAGACACCCAAGAAAATAATCAAGACACCCATGCTTTAAGAGTCGATTATAGTCATTATCGACAATCCATTTACGACAATGACATCCTTACTAATGCTTTCTTGCTCCAACTGCCATTAAAATTAAAACGAGACGATCCCATTACAATCGATCCTGGCTTTAATCGTGAAAGTCATTATCGACTCGATGGTAATTTTCTGATTGCGGGTGACACAAAGATCAAACCTTACCAACTAGCCACTCTGACAACCAACAGCATGTTAACCGTGAGTGAAAACACAACACTGACGTTAGATAAAACAGCAAGGTTTATTGCAGAGCCCGGCGCGGTCATTTATTTAAGTAAAAACAGTCAAATTAATGTCCAAGGACATTGGCAATTAACTGAAGGTGTACAAGTTATTGCTGAAGAAGGCGCTCAAATTAATATCAGTGGTAGCCTATACGCACAAGGCACTTCCACAAACAGAGTCAACTTCAGTGCAGCATCACACTTAGTTGATCAAAACTGGCAAGGGATTCAATTATCTCAAGGCGCTGAAATCAATCTAAACTATGCACAGATTCAACATGCGCAGCAAGGTGTTTACGCTAACTTAGTCCCCTCAATAGTTAACCCTGTAGAGGATAACACCGCTAGTATATCTCCAGATATCAGTGATGATCAGCCAACATCATTACAGATCTCTCATACCCGTTTCATTAATAATCATCAGGCCATACGCCTAGATGTCGTACCAGAAACCCAAGCATTAGAAACACAAATTGAATATAACGATTTTGTTGATAATAGCACTCATCTGTTTACTCAAGTCTATCCTTTTCATGCTTATGGAAATGGAAATGGAAATGGGAATGAAGCTGAACTGAACTTAAGTGAGTCACAACCATTCTCTCCTATCGTGATCAATGCAAAATTCAACTGGTGGGATAGCAATCTGGTATCAGATATTGCAGCTACCATCATTGATTTTCAGCAAGCAGTTGGGCATACCGATGGGTTACACGTTGATTATAGTGAGTATCGTCAATCAATGGCTTTGAACGATATAGCTCGTAATACACTAGTCGTTAAATTACCTGAATATTTAAAAGTCTCAGATCCATTTCAAATAGATCCAGGCTACAATCTAGAAACAGAATATCGACTCGAGGATGATTTTGTTATCGTTGGAGACACACACTTTAGTCGCTATCAAATTGTAACCCTTACAACAGGCAGTAATTTACACATTAGTGACGATATAAGCTTGTCGATTTCACCTAACGCTATATTTATTATCGAGTCCGGTGCCAGTATCACCTTTGGTCACAATAGTCAGTTACTAAGCCAAGGACAGATCATCGATCAAAATCATTAAATTTTTGTAAGTGAAATTTTAGATGACTGATTAAAACTCAATTGACATAAGAAAAAGCCAGTGATAATAATCACTGGCTTTTTACATTCAACAACCTCCCTTTACTGTAAATGATTTAATTCAGACATCAAGTTTATCCGCTAAAAATTCAGACGCTAATTTAGACACCCATGATTCTGCGCTAACATAACCAATTTGAGCTAGGCTTAATGAGAGTTGATGGATAACAGCTAAGGTTTTACTTATGCCAACACCAAGAAAAGCCATTGTCAGTATGGAAGACACTTCTTTTTATCACTGTATTTCACGCTGTGTTCGCAGAGCATTTTTATGCGGAGTAGACAATTATACCGGCCAATCCTATGAGCATCGACGAGACTGGGTTGAAAATCGTTTGTTGTTGCTGGCTGAGATATTCTCTATTGATGTTTGTGCTTATGCCGTCATGTCAAACCACGTACATCTAGTTTTAAGCATAGATATCTATCAAGCGAATAGCTGGAATAACAGGGAGGTAGTAGAGCATTGGCACAAGCTGTTCAAAGGAACAAGTATCACCCAGAAATTTTCTCAAGGGATCAAACTTGAAAATTATGAAATCAATATATTAGCTCATACAATAGCAAAATATAGAGCTAGATTAAGCGATATAAGCTGGTTTATGCGGGCATTAAATGAGCCTATCGCACGAATGGCAAATAAAGAAGATAAATGCAGCGGACGATTCTGGGAAGGCAGGTTTAAATCCCAAGCATTACTTGATGAGGCGGCAGTCATAGCCTGCATGGCCTATGTTGATCTTAATCCCATTCGAGCAAAAGCAGCTAAAACGCTAGAAGATTCTAATTTTACGAGTATTAAATGTAGAATTAAATACACCCTTGATAATAAAAAACCACAACGATTATTACCTTTTACTGGTAATGAAAGAAAGAATATGCCGAAAGGATTGAGGTTTAATTTTCAAGATTACTTTCAATTACTCAATGAAACAGGTCATATCATGCAAGATGAAAAGTATGATCCCATTGATATCTCAGCAAAAGTAATTCTAGAAAAATTGAACATCCCTCTCGATAATTGGGTAAAACTCACCTCTGAATTTACTCGCTTATTCAAAGGCCCAGTAGGAACATTACAAGAGCTCAATCTCTATTGCGAACACTTGGATAAAAAGCGAAGACAAGGTGCGGCCAATTGTCATCAATGGCTAGAACCATAAGCCCCTCCTGATTACACACTTTAACTTTTCTACACCTTATGATCATGATTGGTGTTTTCAATTTATTGAATATTATGTCTGACGCCGATTTACTTCATTTTTTCATAAAATAGAATATTCCTAGACACTTTGAATAACCCACTTTTTAATCAGCAAACAAATTTAGCATTCAAATGCCCCTCCTCTCCTCCAGACAATAGATGATCAAATACAAAAACTAACATGGATGTCTTGATAAAAGTCTTCCGACCGAATAAATCAAATAACCATGGGTGTCTTGATAGTTTTGATAATCGAGAGATAAAAACCATCGACTTTGGTCGAGTTTTTGAAAATACAATGATGAGTATCTTGATAAAAGGAGGGCTTAGACCAATTGATTATGAATTATGGGTGTCTTTATAATATTTCGGGGGTGAGCATTTACAAAAAATTGATCTTTAGTCATTAATGTAAACCTTGGTGAGAATTAACAATAAAATCAAAAACAAACTAAAGATCTAAAAACCCAGGTAATGAAATCATCCGGCAACAAATCCGAACAATCGATCATTTATTTTTACACAGATATTCAGTTTGTGGCGCCAGTGTCGTTTTATTGAATGTGACAAACGAAATAGATGTATCAACTTAATTAAGGATTGAATCATGTTATCTGTTCATACTAATAATGCTTCACTAATCGCTCAAACTTCAGTCAATAAAAGCAATGACCTACTTTCAAATGCTATGGAGCGTTTATCAACGGGTCTACGTATCAACAGCTCTTCTGACGATGCCGCGGGTCTACAAATTGCCACTCGTTTAAATTCAAATGTGACTGGTATGCAAACTGCTAGCCGTAACGTGTCTGATGCGACGTCTATGCTGCAAACTGCTGATGGCGCGCTGAATGAATTAACCGTTATTGCTGACCGCCAAAAAGAATTGGCTCTTCAAGCAGCAAATGGTACAAACTCAGGTATTGACTTAGATGCCTTAGATGCTGAATTTCAAGATCTAAATGACGAAATGACGCGTATTCTTACTGAGACGACTTACGCTGGAAACGATTTATTTGGTACGCTATCTACCGGTGTTACCTTCCAAATTGGAGCTTCTTCAGCTGAAACTCTTGATGTAACGGTAACAGCCGTTGATACTTCTGGTGTCGCTGCTGATGATTTAACCGCTGCTGGTGGTGCTACGCTAGCCATCGATAATGTCGACAAACTAATTAATCTAATTGGTGAATCACGCTCTGAATTAGGTGCTAAAATCAACCGTTTAGGTCACACAGCCTCTAACTTAGCTAACGTGACTGAAAACACCCAAGCGGCTGCTGGTCGTATCATGGATACTGATTTCGCAGTTGAGTCAGCTAACATGACTAAGAACCAGCTTTTAGTTCAAGCGGGTACTAACATCCTGTCTTCAGCTAACCAAAACACTGGTTTAGTTCTAGGTCTTTTAGGTTAATCGCTTGCGATGAGGTATTAGAATTAAAGCTTAGGCTTTTCGTTTATTACCTTTTTTACTTATTCTTATTAAAGTAAAAAATACAAGAGCGCTGACTCAAATAGCGAAATAGCTAGATGAGATAGCGCTTTTGCTTTGTTAATGAGTAAAGAGTTTATCTTCACTTAATAAGCAAGGTTACAAGTCCTAGTAAGTTAATGTTATTGATAATGAAATATGATATTTACTCTGTGATAGTGGCTTCGAAATAGATAATTTGATTGGTGTCAGGTTACTCTTTTTAAATACGCTATCGAGTGTTAATACGACATATTAACTTGCTAGGCAATTTTTAAGTGTCTTTCACATCTTTCTTTTGAACGATTTAAACAGACAGTCAACCCTAGCTTTATTTACGCTTTAGCGTCTCCCTTATTGATAGCCTGCATATATGCAGCCCATGTTGTTCACGCCCTGTTGTTATGAATGAGGTAAGAGATTACTCATATCAGTTTACCTATTGCCGGGGATGAACAATGTGGTTTTTTAATCTTGATTAGTTTTTGTTGTCATCTTTTTATTATCATTATTTTTTAGCTCTGCTCTTTGCCTCTATTCTTTACCTCTACTCTTTACCTTTATTCTAGGCTTTTATCCCTACCTCAGCCTCTTTCAGCGACATTAAAAACCAAATAACGACACAAAAACAATACAATTACAAAACAAAACAAAACAAATGTCACCACCAAAAACAAACCAAGGCGCCAAGTAAAAAACAAAGCACCACATGTATTAACACTGAAGGATCGCAATCTAACCATTTGATAATAATTGATTTTAATTATAAAATGCAAAATAAACCATGCCTTAGCTCGCTTTTTTTATAAATCCTTTCAGTTCCGAAATCTGCTGTCGTTTTAAATTTGCTGACACCAATCAAATATTCAATTTCGGAGAAGAACTATGTTATCTGTTCAAACTAACAATGCTTCATTGATCGCACAAAATTCAGTAAACAAAAGCAATGACTTGCTAGCTAACGCTATGGAGCGTTTATCGACTGGTCTGCGGATCAACAGTTCAGCTGACGATGCTGCAGGTCTACAAATTGCTACCCGTTTAAATGCAAACGTAACAGGTATGGAAACGGCTAGCCGCAATGTTTCAGATGCAACTTCTATGCTACAAACTGCTGATGGCGCACTTGATGAGTTAACCAGTATTGCTAACCGTCAAAAAGAGCTAGCGACACAAGCGGCTAACGGCGTGAACTCAGATAAAGATTTAAAAGCACTCGATGATGAGTTTCAACAATTGACTGCTGAAATGACGCGTATTATTGGTGAAACTACTTATGCAGGTAACAAACTTTTTGACGTTCTAGATACCGGCACAACATTTCAAATCGGCGCTTCAAGCTCTGAAACTCTTGATGTTAAAGTGGCTAAAGTTAACTTAGCCGATCTTGCTGGCGGCGGTGAAGATGTGACTTCATTAGATTTAGCCACTGATGCTTCTGCTGCAATGGATATGGTTGATACTTTAGTTGATATCGTTGGTGAGTCTCGCTCTACTTTAGGCGCAAACATCAACCGTCTAGCTCACACAGCGTCTAATCTTGCTAACGTGACTGAAAATACTAAAGCCGCTGCGGGTCGTATTATGGATACTGATTTTGCGGTTGAGTCTTCAAACATGACTAAGAACCAACTATTGGTTCAAGCCGGGACTAACATCCTATCTTCAGCTAACCAAAACACGGGTTTGGTTTTAGGTCTATTAAACTAATATAGACTATATATAAACTGGCTCTAGCTATAGTTCCTTAAAGGCTAATACTTTGCCAAGATAAAAAACTTTACTTTGTTAAACAATGAAGTAAAGTTTTTTGCATTCATTACAAAACCTCATGTTCTATCAGATAAATTCATTCCATAGCTCATAGCTGTAATCGATAATGAGACCTCGCCTCCCCTTTTATAAATCTCGCATTAACAACCTAGATCTCAGCAATAATCCATTCATTTAAAAGCTATACTGAAATATTCTTTAAACTGCCACCATTTTAATCCATTTGAAATATCCAACCTGCCACAATAAAAGTCATTACAATTATAAACTTAAATTTAATTTCAGAATTATCATTCCTAAAAGAAGCACCAATAAACCTTTAAAAAACATAAAATTAACATATATAATACGTTTCATACAATAATGAAATGATTCATGTTGTTGGGTTAATTTAAAAAGGAAATTAAATTTGAACTACCACACTTGTTTTAAACGGACAGCAATCGCATTAATTTGCAGCTCCTCGTGTTTTTCTTACGCGAATACTCTACCCGAAGGTGGAAAACTGAAAGCTTCTCCAGCCCCGTTTGAGCAACAGTTCATCTCTGAAAGGGTATTAGATGAACTCGATATTTATAGTGAAAATACTTATTTTACGATAGAAACACATCCTATAGAAGTGGCTTCTGGTGCAATAAAACAGTTTAAAAATAATACTCAAGCTACTCAAAATAGCTTGCTACAAGTTCGAACCCTAGCACTCGGTGAAGACCCTATAGAAGAGGTTCAGCCTGAAGAGCCTTTGAACACTATCACTCCTATGTGTACAACATTAGTTACCGATAATTTGTATACCCTTGGAGGATTAACTGCTGGCCAAGCAAGTTGTTATCATTTTGAAATAACAGAAAGTTCAAAAACAACAATTTTTGTAAGTGGACAAAGTGCAGAAACGGATATCAACCTCACGGTATATCAGCATAATGAAGATGATAGCTTAAGTGTTATAGGCACATCTACGAATACTGGCAATACTAATGAAGTTGTATTAGGTATGCTCACTGCTGGACATTATTACTGGTATATGGACACTGTTTTAACGGATGGAACAGATATTAATTTTGCCGCCGTCACCAATACAAATTTTGACTCTTATGAGCTTAATGACACTATTGCAACCTCAACGGTACTAGCTGATAAACAAAATATTATTTCAGGTAACATGGATAGCAATGCTGATGCTGATTATTATCACTTCACCTCTACTCGAGGACAAGATGTCACTCTCGGATTTAGTGATACTTATGGAAATAATGAATGGGTAGCAGCCATTTTTACTGGTAGTGAATGGCAAACATTGACTAATGGTCTGCGTTATAACCTTTCTACTCTACAAGCCAATCAAATTATCCGCATAAGAGTAACAGCAAACACCTCTATGACTGCAGACACTTCGCATAATTACACATTAATGATGGGATCTAAAGTTGCTCAGCTAAGCGCTTATTCCGTTGAAGGTGAATCAAATATAGCCCGTATGAGTTATTCTGCAACTCCTGTTTATATGACTACGCAAGCGGCTAGAAAATTATCATGGTCAGCCTCCCTTCTTGATTCAACCGGCGCACCTGTTGAAGGTGCAGAAATTGTACTGAGAGTGGAAAAGAACTTTAACGAAGACAGCACTGAATTGAACTATATTAATCATTCGCTTATATCTAATATAGATGGAAAAGTTAATGGTATTGTTGATTTAGGGAGTTGTACAGGTAACTTTGAATCTGCCCCTTATTATTCATATGCTGGCAGTCAAAAAGTTTGGTGGGAAGCAAGGTATAATTTTGGAATGTGGCGTTTAGAGGTTCCTGGAGTCGATGGTATAGGAGTGGGTGGGGATGAAGTCCCTTATGTAACCTTAGCTCACATCTGCTCTTCACGGCTGTTATAAACTAACTAATAAAAAAATCAGGCCATTATTTGTGCCTGATTTTATTTCAACTGTCTTGTATATGCATTATAAGCTTAATACTCACTTTCTGTATCCCCTGCAACTAAATAAAATAACGCTCCACACTTAATAACATAAATGTTACTGACGCCTTACCTATTGCTAACAATTTTAAAGAGGCGCCCATTGTTCAAAATAAACAATGACCACTCCCCAAGACAATACATTTAATTAACATAATCATTAATGACTTACAGATCATCAAGATTGCTCTCTCAGCTCATAAAAACAATAAGGCGATCTTCAAAGATCCCACAACATGGAATAGTTATGATAATCAAAAAAATCCCCCAGTTAGCCCTGAAGCTATCACTGCTGACATTGGCTGTCTCTAATCAAGCCAATGCCAACACTATCGAGCAAGTACCCAGCCTGATGCCACTGCAAGCACAAGGCACTCAATCAAACAAGGCTAACAACAGCCCACTGCCTAAACGCTATATTGTTAAATTTAAAGATCCGTCGACGCATATCAGTCGCTCGACTAATCGCTTAAGTCATACATCAAGCACAAGCTCACGTAGTTATGAGCCCATGAACCATGAGGTGTTTACCCAAGAAGCGATTTTACAGCAAGCGGTTAATTTTGATACTCAGCGAGCAGATGTACGCAGAATTGGCCGCAGTAATAGCTATACTAGTGCCATATCGACTGAAGAGGCACACGCGCTGAAGCTTAGAGCTGATGTTGAATATGTTGAAGAGGATCTACCAAGATATTTATTTAGCAGTAATTTGTCTTCAAATGAAGCCACCCCTTGGGGACTTGGTCACATAGGCTTACTGTCTGACAATAATGCATTGCTAGATGATAGCCAAACCGGTAACCGCACGATTTGCATTATTGATTCTGGTTACGATATTAGCCACCCAGATTTAAATGGTAATAATGTCAGTGGCACCCATGTCACAGGCACGGATGATTGGTCCATTCCTGGCGCTAATAATGCTCACGGTACTCATGTTGCTGGCACCATCGCCGCCATTAATAATGGCGAAGGCGTTGTTGGCGCTATGCCAAACCAAAATGTTAATATTCACATTGTTAAAGTGTTCAATAGCGATGGTTGGGGCTATACATCTGATGTCGCCGAGGCTATTACGATCTGCGCTGATAACGATGCTAATGTGATCAATATGAGTTTAGGTAGTGAAGGAAGTAATTCGCTTGAGAGAGATTCCTTGCAAGCACAATATGACAATGGTGTGTTACTGATCGCGGCAGCGGGGAATAAGGGAAATAATATATTAAGCTACCCCGCTTCTTATGACAGTGTCATGGCTGTGGCTGCTGTCGACAATGACGGCAATCACGCCTCATTCTCGCAATACACCAATCAGATTGAAATATCAGCACCCGGTGTCGCCATATTATCAACGGTTACTCAAGGAGAAGGGCATTTAGCCGACATTGTTATTGATGGGGAATCGTATATTGAGCATCAAATACTCCCTTTTCATCGACGCACTTATACTGGCCGCATAATTAACGGTGAAGAAGAAACGATAGCTGCAAATATTTTAGGGACTGTTACTGGTAAATTAGCCTATTTAGATTGCTCCAGCCAATTTGGTTGTAGTGGTGATGTCAATAATAAAATATGTTTAGTCGATGAGGGTAGTGGTAGTAATATCCCTAGTCGTTTTTACTATTGCCAAGAAGCAGGTGCTATAGGGGCAATTGCTTTTAGTTCAGAAGGTAATCCTGGACTCAAAAATAATACCTACGGCGATCGCACTAATATGTTTAATAGTATTATTGCCGCCAGCGTTAATAGAGCAACAGGGTTATTATTAAAAGACAAAGTTGGCTCTACCACCGCACTCAGCACATTTGATGATGGCAACTATGCCTTTTATGACGGCACCTCAATGGCCTCACCGCATGTCGCAGGCGTTGCGACCTTAGTGTGGAGCCACCACCCTGAATGTACTGCCGCAGAAGTACGTCAAGCTTTAACCGCCACAGCAGATGATATTGATGTTGCCGGGCGTGATGTTCGAACGGGCTACGGCTTAGTTAATGCCAGTGCAGCGAACGCCTATCTAACCGATAATACTTGTGAAGGAACGATTCCCGAACCGACTGAACCAGAGCCGACTGAACCAGAACCGACTGAGCCAGAGCCGACTGAGCCAGAGCCGACTGAACCAGAACCGACTGAACCAGAACCAACTGAACCAGAACCAACTGAACCAGAACCGACTGAACCAGAACCGACTGAACCAGAACCGACTGAACCAGAACCGACTGAACCAGAACCGACTGAACCAGAACCGACTGAACCTGTAGTCACCCAATTAACTAAAGGTATTGCAGCAACAGGACTCAGCGGTGAAAAATCCGATGTGCTTTATTTTTCAATAGAGGTACCAGCTAAAGCAGCCCTGTTAGATTTTAATACATATGGAAATACTGGTGATGTAGAAATGTTTATTGGACTATCAGAAAAACCCAGTAAAAGCGTCAATATATGTAGATCAACCAGATCGAATAGTAATGAGCAATGTGACATTATTAATGCAGAAGCTGGCATCTATTTCGTCATGCTAACAGGTTATAGTGCTTTTAGTGATGTTGAATTAATTGCTGATTACTCACTCGCAAGCAACTTTTATGAAAACGATACCAACCACCCTATTCCTGATAAAGATAATAATGGAGCCCAAAGTTCAATCACGGTTAATCATATTGGCGATGCGGGAAATATTAATGTTGAAGTGAATATCAGTCACACTTACACTGGTGATCTGATCTTAGAATTACATAGCCCTACAGGTGAGAAACACATATTACAAAAGAAATCAGGCGGTGGTACTGACGACATAGCTAAAGTTTACTCAATTGATATGACCGGTATTGAAGCTCAAGGTGATTGGATCCTGAACGTGATAGACACAGTCAAAAATGATATAGGCACAATTGAACATTGGAGTATAACCTTCCTTTAATCAATAGATTAAAATGACTAACCTCATAAGCTAATATAAATCACTTCACCCAATAAAGGCGCTTATTTTAAGCGCCTTTATTTGCTCAAACACCGCAATAAGAGACCCCTCTTCCCTTGCCCACTTACCCCGTTACTTCTTGCTCAATTTTCGACTATCAAGCTTCTTGGCTTCTTGGCTTCTTGGCTTCTTGGCTTCTTGGCTTCTTGGCTTCTTGGCTTCTTGGCTTCTTGGCTTCTTGGCTTCTTGGCAATATTAACGAAAGAAAAACAAAATCAGCACAAAAGTATCAATTAAGTTGCATTTTCATTTCAGTTACGCAAAAAGGGGTCGATATAGCTAGTCGCCTGCATGAAATTACAATTAGACATTAGGTGTAACCGTGTATTTTAAAAGGCACTGTTACTATCATAAAGCAATAGACACAGCGAAAGCAAATGGGATCCAACTGGCCAAAGGAGTACTGTGCCACTTTTCTACTTTTTATTTATTAAAAAACATTATTTCATAATAAATACATGCACATGCACATGCACATGCAACACATTTGACACTCAACATTAATAAAAAAGAACAAGATTCTTGGGCATGTATGACGCTTTTACGCCACTTTGTTTAGGCTCGCTTCAATTGTTTGCGCCTTTTAGAAGCGCCGACTTTTAAAAGAGTCTAGGTCAAGTGACATCGCAGGATCGCGACAATGCTACCAAGAACATTTAAAAGGATATTATCTTGCAAAAAATCAATCGAGATCATCGAGCTGATTTAGCTCAATCAAAGGATCAAGGCATCACAGATGCAGATCGCACAAAGAGCCAAAGCAGTCGCTGGATGACGCCATTTTATCGCAGTTCATTTGCGACTATCATTACACTAAGCTCCACTATCACACTAACAGGAGTATTAGCAGGACAGGCTCAGGCGGCTGATTTATATGCCCCCGATAACTGGGTGATTAATGAAGATACCCATATTAGTGCCGGCAATCGCATGTTCGTTAATCGCGATGCCACTGTCACCTTAGGTGCTGGCATTACCTTTGCTATCGATGCTGGCGCAGAGCTGATTGTCAGTGATGGGGTTAACTTTAACATTGACAGCAATGCTAAAATTGAAGTCTATGGTAGCCTGCAGGGTGGAGGGGTTGAGGGCAATGAAATTCGCTTTACCTCTTCATTAGCCAACCCCACCCATTCTAGCTGGCAAGGTATTTATACCAATAGTGGCGCGAGCGTTAACCTCAGTTACAGCCAAATTAGCCACGCCGTCATTGGTGTTTATGCTAATTTAACGCAAGCTAGCGATACTGACACTCAAATTAATGTTGATCATAGCCGCTTTATCGACAACAGTTATGGCGCGTTTTTTTACCAACAAAATAGCCAGATCAGCTTAAATGCTACCTTGCATGACAACCAGTTTATTGGCACGCAAAACCATCACCTGTTTGCTCAAGGTGGTATACCTTTTATGGCGACCACGATTGATGCGCGCTTTAACTGGTGGGATTCAGCCTTAGCGGCTACCATAGCCTCAAAAATCTTTGATAATAGTCAGAGCCCTGTTGGCTTAAATGTCGATTACAGTAACCATTATTTTTCTGCCAGCATGGAAAGCACAGACGAGCGTAGCTTAGCCGTGACGCTGCCGGATGAGCTACTCATTGATGGCGAATACAGCCTGTTTAATGACTATTCTGTCGTAGCCAACCTTAATCTCAGCTCTGGGCAAGTATTAAGGCTAAAAGCGGGTCATACTCTAACTATTAAAGCGGGCGTCAAGCTGACTGCCGCCTCGGGTGCGCAGCTCATTATTGAAGAAGGCGCTAAAGTCAAGCTGGAAGACAGTGCTAATGTCACTGTAAACGCAGGTGGTACTTGGCAACTCGGCGCTGGATCGCAAGTCCTGGCTGCCGCTGATGTACAATTGGATATCTATGGCACTCTTCACGCAGAAGGGGCTGAAGACAACCTCGTTTATTTCGGTTCATCACAAGATGCACCCGAT
>NZ_JAKIKS010000030.1 GCF_023284005.1 Shewanella surugensis | reverse complement strand
ATTAGTAAGAAACCCCGTAAAGCTAGAAGTCTTTCATTGTTATTTCCGAGCGAACAGTTACCCGTTTTGAAGTGAATCCAATCGATCATTTTCACTGTGTTTAAGTACTAGGTAGTGACTAAGCCGCCGTTTATTTATTGTTGAGGCTTCGTCATAAAGTATGGATGGAAAATACAGTCATTATTTATCGCGGACGTGTTTGACAATTTGTGCTGAAGGCCAAACCATAATGGCAGTAATGACGATTTTTGAAAAGAATGACACACCAATGAGTTCAACAATGTCTGGGAAAGGTTTAATGTTATAAAACCAAATGCTGTAACCGATGATCGTAAAGAAAAAGACCCCAATAATAGTAGAGCAAAAACTGCGCATCAAGTAGTAACGATTATTCAATTTCTTTTTCCACCAAGCCATTATGGTGATATTGATTAATGAACTGATAGTTAAGGCGATAATAAGCCCCCAATAAATATGAGGTAAAGGGCCAAGTATCGCTTCATAAGCGGATTGCATTTTAAAGGATATAGGTGAAGGTAAATAGATAATTTGACTTAATATAACATCAAAAATGAACTCCATTGCTAGAGAGCAAAAGAGTAAATAGGTCGCTAATTTTCGGCCATAGACTTCATTTATTATGTCACTAATAAGGTAAATGATAGGAAAAATAATCAGTGATGCTGAGCCATTAATACCGCCTAATTGAAATATTTTATAGGTGAGTAAATCGCTTGATATCACCGCGAGCATATAAAACATGGCAATAGCGATGAGTAGACGGTAATGAAATTGGCTTGTTTCCATATTGATCTCCTCCATACTGATTTCTTGTATTGAAGCATAGCTAAAAATGAGTCATTGTGCAGTTAAAGTCTTTTCAACTTATTCTCTCTTTTTTACCTCCATTTTATGATGGGATCTATATTAGTATCTTGTTGTTATAAATGGTATTGTTAATTATGTTGTTTAAAGTAGACGTGATTGGATGTAGTGATGATAAGAGAAGGCTCGTTTGAAGAAGCAATAAGTGTATTTGATAACATTCCCGAGTTTGAGCGCTTCTTAAGTGAAGACGAAATGAAAGCGAAACTGATCGCGGGTTCGCTTATTTTAATCACAGAAAATGATAATGAACTGGTTGGCTTTAAAATGGGCTACCCCCTAAATGAAAATGAATTCTATAGTTGGTTAGGGGGCGTGGTACCAGAGCAGCGTAAGAGTGGCGCTGCGCAAAAGATGCTAGAGGTGCAAGAACAGTGGTTGAAAAAGCAAGATTATGCCCGTGTTCGCGTGAAATCAATGAATCGTTTTTCAGGCATGTTGTGCATGCTCATTCGAAATGGCTATGATATTGAACGCGTTGATGAGTATGCTCATCCAGAGCTAGAGCGAATTTGTTTTGTGAAGTCACTTTGATCCTATTGTTTATTGGTGCTGCTCTAAAATCAATGACTCGAGTAACTTAGATGCTGGGCCTTGTTTATCTCGATCAGGAATGACTAAGCTGAGCATGGCTTTTCGCTGACTACTGCCTTGTAACGTGAGTTGAGTGAGTTCATCTTGGGCCAGCTCAGTGTCAATGAGATGAGAAGGGATCCAGCAAAAACCGATGCCTTTTTTCAAAATTTTTATGGCTTCGTGAAAATTCGATACCGTCCAGCGCTGTTCTGCTTTGAGCCAACCTAGATCGGATGTTTCATTGCGGGCAGTATCTTTGATGACAACTTGAAGGTGCTCGGCCAATATTTTGTCATCTTCAATGTGAGGAGTCTCGGCTAAAGGGTGGCTTGGGTGACACACGAGTAAGAAAAAGACATCACATAAAGGCTCCGCGAGATAACCTTTAGGCGGGACGCCGCCACAAATGACTAAATCGACAGTTTGCTCTTTGATGAGTTCTTGAGTCCCAGTTATGACAGAGTCGAGGATGGTGATGCGCGTTCCTCTACTTTGGGGTAAAAAAGCATCTAAAGCATTAATCAAGTCATCCATTGGATAGATGATTTCTCTGGCCAGCGTCAGCGTGGGCTCCCAGCCTTTGTGTAAGTTACTGGCTAAGCTTTCTAAGTGATTCACCGACTGAGTAACATGTCGCGAGTGGCGTAATAAGACTTCACCACTGGCTGTTAACTGCGCCTTACGTCCATGGACTTCGAGCAGTGACACCCCTAATTGTTGCTGCAGTTTTGCCACGGCATGATTTAGGGAAGATTGGCTTTTATTCAGCTGTTCAGCGGCTTGAGCATAGCCGCCAAAGTCGACAACCGCTTGCAGTATTCTCCATTGCTCTAAGGTTGATTTGGCTCTGTCCATAGCGGTGTATCCTCACTTGTTTGCAATTCTATTTAGCCCAGTTTCTGGCTAAGCCTGTTTATTCCGTCATTGAACTTCTGTCATGGAACATGGAGTGTGTTTGTCATCGCTCATTTTGTTCATATCCTTGATGAGTATGACAGGTGTCATTAGCGTATTTAATAACCCAGATAGACGCTGATTGATGCTTTGCGCACTTTCATTGACAATTAACGTATCAAAAATAGCTTTCTGATTTTGGCAGACCATTGTCGATTGGTATAGATATAGGGCTAGGCTTTGCTGCCAAAGTGACGTGTAATATAACGGGCCTTCATCGACAATAGCGCTGAAACTGACGGGATAATTATCAACTTGAGGCCAAGTCTCGCCAAAAGAATCATTAAACTCTTGCCTTAAATCATTAAAGGCAAGATGATTTTTATCTTGATATGCATTCAGTGCAACTTTAGCTCTAAAGACATGAAGTTGTTTACTGTAGGCTTGGATGAGGGCTTCTCGGCTGTGCGCCTGTGGCTCACCGATGAGGGTTTGGGTGAGTGAATATTGTAACCAATAACGGCCAATATTGGCGCTATCGTGAGTTTCACCTAAGGTATTATTAAAATAAAAATGACTGCCGTTACCCAGATCGGCAATGGCCATAGTCAGGGTGCTGATCATTTTTTTTGCATCGTGATAGCTGGAGATTAGCTCTTTTGAGCGGATCTCTATTTGTCCGAATTGTTGCCCAACGACTAAATGACGTATGGGTTGATAACTAAAGTGCTTTGAGGCTGAAATAAAGAGTTCGCCCAGTAACCGCCCATTGAGCCACACACGGTGAACTTGAGGCGAGATAATGTCAATACTGATCCCGTAACGGTTTAGAGCTTGGTATATTTTGGTGAGAAAACGGCTTGAATTGATGACAGTAAAGGGCGATTTATTGGCATGTTTGAGTGCGAACCCCAGATCCCAAGGTGTGATCCTGATGGCGTGTGTTTGGCTGTTCAAAAATGCTTTAACGAGTATAGGCGAATATAATATTTGTGCTGATGTTTGTAAGCTGGCGTAATCAATAAAGCCTTTTTTCTTTGCTTGGGCTTGTTGCAAATCTAAAATAGTGTTAAGTATCGGGGTATTGCGTTTGAGGGTGCGCGCTTGGTAAGCCAGCCAAACCTTTTTACGGCATTGTGACTGACTTTGGTTTAACAGGTAGCTGGCGATAGACTGATTAAAAGGTGTTTTTTCTTCATTTTGATCTGATAGTCGTGCTATGTTTCTAGGCGGTAATTGGCAATCATCACCATTAAAACTCAAGGTCAGTGCTTGCGATGCCAATCCCTGTTTAAAAGCGGCTTGCGCAGTATGTAATTTTGATTTTGTCTCCATTGCTTGCTGGTTATAGAGCAAACGATATAATCGATTGCCTAATTGAGACAGTTCGTTATCTGGCGAGTTTAATAACTGGGGCAGCAATTGAGTCAATTGATCGGATAATAAAAAACGCTGTAGATTATCACTCAGATAAAACTGGCAATTGAGTAAACTTTCTTTATCATCGTTGTGAATGGAAAATTGTTTGTAATAATTGACTCTGTCTTTAATATTATAAAAACCGAGTAATTGGTGCTCGAGCTGGGCCATGCGTTCTGCTAACGCGGCCGATTTTTTACTCGTTTTTGGGTCTAATCCGGTGGACAATGGGGGAAGTTGTAAACATTGTTTCACGAGTAGAGATAAGGGCGTGACGGCTGAAAAAGCCATATTAGAGAAGCCGATACTTAGGAGTAAAAGTATCGGCCTAAAACCGACAAGAGTCATTATTTAACCTTGAAAAAAATATCACCTTGAAAACAACGTTACCTTAAAAACAAAAGTGCTCTTTTGAATAAGTGACGCGATCTTCGACAGACATAGGCTCATCACCTAAACGTTCAATATGCTGTAAGGGACCGAGTAGACCGCGATTATTGGCTATTTGAATCGCTAATCCTGGCCTTGCATTTAATTCCAGCAATAATGGACCTCGATTTTTATCCAGCACCATGTCAGTGCCTAAATAGCCCATTCCTGACATTTCATAGGCTCTAGATGCCGTATGCAATAAGGTATCCCATTCTGGAACGGCAATGGCCGTTAACTTCTTCTGAGTATCAGGATGAAAGTCCAATGGATTATCAAATTGGACTGCGTGCAAGCCTTTCCCCGTACCAATATCGATGCCGACACCAACAGCGCCTTGGTGTAAATTGGCTTTACCGTCAGAAGCGGCTGTGGATAGACGTAACATTCCCATGACGGGAAAGCCTTTAAAGACAATTAAACGAATATCGGGTACGCCTTCATAAGAGTACCCCTCAAAGACCGGATCAAATTGAATCAGGCCTTCGACAATCGCGACATCAGGATTACCGCCCAAAGAGAATAGGCCACTGAGTACATTGGAGACATGGCGATATAATTCATCGTGCAAGACTTCATCACCGTTAGGTTTAAAATAACGATCGCCTTCCATTTTCGTGATCACTAAAATCCCTTTTCCGCCCGAGCCTTTAGCCGGCTTAATGACAAACCCAGGCAGTCCTCTGACCATCTTTGGAATATCATTAATGGCGTGCTGAACAAAAATGGTTCCAATAAGATCGGGCACAGCAATGCCATTCGCGACGGCTAAACGTTTAGTACTGAGTTTATCATCCACACGTTTATAAAATTTACGTTGGTTATATCGACCAATATAATCAATGTTACGCTTATTCATACTCAGTACACCATTTTTGCGTAGTGCGCGAGGTCGGGCGAGGATCATGGTTATTCTCCTGCCAAAGGTTTGAAGCGTCTTAATTCAAGCAGACGGTAACCTGTATATTGGCCCATCACCAGTACCAACGCGAGGATTATCAAATGGATCCCCAAGAAGTTAAACACCCAATGCTGTACCCAGCTCGCGCTCATTGCAAGGTAAGCAAGCGTGGCGACTAATAAGCTTCCTCCTCCTTGAATAACTACTTCTTTGGGGCCTTCTTCTTCCCATAAAATGGACATACGTTCAATGGTCCAAGCCAAAATAATCATCGGAAAGAAGGTAATGGTTAAGCCTTCACTTAGGCCGAGTTTGTAAGATAACAGGGTAAAGACCCCAATAATCCCAATAACCACAATAATGACGGCCGATATTCGGGATATGAGTAACAGATTCAATTGGGATAAGTAGGCGCGGATCATTAATCCACAGGCCACAATGAGTAAGAACCCCACCAATCCAGTAAAGAGCGTTGTTTGAATAAAGGCTAAGGCGATTAATACAGGCATAAAAGTACCCGAGGTCTTAATGCCAATCAGTACTCGCAAGAAAACCACCATGAGCACCCCAATGGGGATGAGCAAAATGCCTTTAAATAAGCTTTGCTCTTCCAGAGGTAACTGATACAAAGAAAAGCTTAATGCATCATTATTACGTAAAATATCGATAGAGGTCGCAAGGGCTGAACGCGTGTCTTGTAGCATGGAGAAGCTAACTTGAGAATTGGTTCCACCAATGACATCCAATACTGACTTTCCAGATTGTCCCCATAAGAGTAAGTTTTCAGGGCGGCCTTGGGTACCATCATTGGGGTTAAATAAATACCATTGGCCTTCATTATAGATTTCGACAAAGTTAACCAGTTCTTGTCGGCGACGTTGATCTTCTAAATATAAGCCACTGACTTCACGTGCTGGAATGGCTTTATTATGTAAGATATTGATAAAGAGCTTGGTTGCTGAGTTACCGGATAAAAGCAGTTCAACATTTTGGCTACGTTCAGTGGCATTGAACTCTTTATTCAGTTGTTGGGCAAAAGATAAATTAGTGGCACTGTGATCCCATACTTCTTGTGTTACTTGTTCTGCAGCCGCTTTTTCTGTTGCTGGCCAAATATAGGGTGTTGGCGCGTCAGGCTCTTCTGAGGCGGCAATTTTTGTTTGTCCTGTGGGGATCAACGTGACTTTATAATAGAGATCTTGTCGACCGGATGCGGCACGTTTAGACCAAATGGCACGTTTATCTTGATTATCGGCATTACTAATACTGAAGCCGTAACCAGGAGAGGTAGTATTTTCGACCAAGACTTCATAGGCAGGATCTTGGGGTAATGAAAAAGAGGCTTCAACGGGTTTTCCTGATCCTTGGAAACTGACTTTTGCATCGACAGCCCAACTTTGTACCTGTTGTCCGGGAAGGAAAGGCACGTGATGTTCAACGCTGCGATAAAGACAGGTTGAAACACCTAAGATAAATAATAAGGCAACTAAAATATAAAAGGGTTTCTTAGAGTGCATCGAGATTGATCCCTATTTATTATAATTCATAGTGTTAGGGCCCTTTTTTCCATGAATAAAGGTTCTACCTACATCGACAACAGCAATATCTTGCATAAACTTTCTTCCCAATAATAACGGGTAATCGAGGTGGCTCCGATTGACTAAGTTCAATTCAGTTTGCGCTTCATATTGACCAATTTTTAAATGGGCGAGGATGACTGGGCGACGATCGCTGCCATCATCAGCATCTTGTTTGATCCGAACAAAACGGGCGACTTTCGCTTCAAAGGTTTTTGCGGGCTTGTTGGGTCCATCAACAAAGACATCAAAACGAACCCAAGAATTCCCGTCGCGTTCAAATAAAACAATATTACGTGAATCGAGTGATGAAGACTCCGCGCCAGTATCGATACGGGTATTAAAGCTGGCTTTGACTTCATCCACGTAGACGCGCTCAACCGCGCCAAGAATGAATTTATCCCCTAGAGGGGAGGCGTCGATTTTTTTTAAGTCTTTTGGCTGACTGACTTGAGCAACCGGTTTTTTGGATTGAGCTGTTGCAGCGACTTTGAGCGCTTCAACTTGGCCTTGTAATAGCGCTAGCTGTGAATTGAGTTCATTCAAGCTGGCTTGCTGGGAAGCGGTCCCCGAGTTGATGCTGCTTAGAATACTCTCTTTCTGTTTGGCTAAACTGGCTTGAAGCGCAGCAGCGTCCACAGGTGTTGGGGCTGGGGTGACAGCTTCTTTGGTGACACACGCTGCGGTTAGGCTAGAGAGTGCGATTATACAGGTCATTCGCTTCAACATAGAATTTCTCATTGCACGTTTACTCGACAAGATCTTTATTTGGTTGATTTTTTGTAGCAACTATCGTCGCTCGTTTAGGGGCTGGGTAGCCTTCAACGGTAAGATTAATATCATTAGGATCTAAGTAATCAACTAGTGATTCGTTAGGCATCCACTCCGTGCTGCGCTGCTCAGCTAAAGAAGTGACATCGATATTAACGCATTTTATGTCAATAAAGTCACTTTTTCTTAGCCAAAGCATTAAAGCGGCAACGGAGGGGAGAAACCACACATTGTTCATTTTTCCATATCGATCGTCAGGAACCAAGACGGTATTTTCATCACCATCAATCACTAAGGTTTCTAATACTAGCTCGCCGCCAGTGCGCAATTGATCTCTGAGTTGTATTAAGTGATCGATAGGCGATCGCCTGTGATAAAGGACGCCCATTGAAAAGACCGTATCAAATGCATCTAATGGAGGCAGTTCTTCAATGCCTAAGGGTAACAAATGAATAGGATGTTGTTGGCCTGCGATGCTTTTAATGGCTTCAAATTGACATAAAAACAACGGTGAAGGATCAATTCCAATAACATATTTAGCCCCTTCACCTAACATTCTCCACATATGGTAACCACTGCCACAGCCGACATCGAGTACGGTGCGGTTTTTCAACGGTGAAATATGCGCTTGCAACCGTTCCCACTTCCAGTCTGATCGCCACTCGGTATCAATGTCAATTCCTTGTACCGAATAAGGTCCTTTACGCCAAGGTTTGAAAATGCCCAATAAGTTTTTGAGTTTTTCTTGTTCGCCAGGTGTTAATTGCTTACCTGAACCAATGGTTACGCTGGTACTGAAGTCAACGAAATCTGGAGTGGGATAATGTAATTTATTCAGCACTTTTTCCCATTTGGGTAAGTTGCCATGTTTATGCTCTCGCTGCCAACGTCCTAAAATAGTGGGTAAGGTTTCTAACCAATGTTGTAGATTGGAGTCGGCAATTTGTTTGTAAAATGAGCTAAAGCTAATCACTTAAAGGCCACCATGCTGTTGATCCATGTCTCAAGAGCGACATGGAAGGGTCAATTATTGAATGTATAATGGTTAATCGAATAATTTAAGGGATATCTCTTACTTTATTGCGATCATAGAGGCAAAGTTAAAACATTGAAACCAGGTGTTGAAATTTTCAAAACCTTGTTTTTTAAGCCGGTATTCATGTTGTGGAAGCGTATCAGGTTTCATCACATTTTCAAGTGAGCTGCGTTTTTGACTAATTTCTAGTTCACTGTACCCATTGGCTCTTTTAAAATCCAAATGTAATTCATCGAGGGCACTTTGTATCGCGGTATGCTCAAAATAGAGTTTTTCAGATAAGATTAATAATCCACCTGGATTGAGGCCGTCATAGATTTTTTTGATGAGGTTATCTCTATCATCGGGTGCTAAAAATTGCATGGTAAAATTCAAGATCACCAAAGAAGCATTATGAATTTGAATATCCCTGATATCACCGCAGATAAGATCCACTGGGGTATCACTGACATAGGATGTGAGATTTTCTTGGCAACGCGCGATCATCGCCTGACTATTATCAACGGCAATAATATGACATTCTCGGTCTTGGAGACGCCGACGAACGCTTAATGTTGCCGCGCCTAAAGAGCAGCCTAAATCATAGACATGACTGTTCTTTGTCACAAATTTATCAGCTAAATCACCTATAGAATTAATGATTTGCCCATATCCGGGTACCGATCGACGGATCATGTCATTGAATACGCCCACGACTTTATTATCGAATTGAAAGTCGCTCACTTGGGTAAAAGGTGTAGCAAAAAGTGTATCTTGAGAAGAGTTCATTTGGTTTAAAGTACGAAGAGCCAGCAAGTCATTTGTGCAATGATACCAATTACTGACTTGACTAGCACTGGAAATCTGTAGAAAAACCCTGTCTAATATCATTTTGTAAACACTACGGCTACATTATTTTATCAAGACTAGGATTATCATTGAAAATTATCGCTTATTTTATGATTGTATTGGCTTTCAATAGCGTCATTATATCCGCTCATGGTGAGAATGCTTTTGCGCATGAGGGGTTGATTCTAGGCATGGATGCTCACGCCTATCCAGTGCAATTTATCAATAACCATGGACAGCCAGAAGGCTTATTAGTCGATATTTGGACTCAATGGGCTTATGAGGCTAACATTCCTATTCGTTTCAAGGCTGTGGCTGATGATGAGCTTGAGCAGCAGTTGATGACTCAACACATTGATTTGCATATTGGGGCATCAAGGGATTTGAATGTTGATAATATTGCTTTTTCGGCTGCCCTTTCTAGTGTGAATCACTATTTGTATTTGCATCAAGCCTTATCGGTACCTGAAAAAATCAATGAACTTTCTATGTTTAAGATTGGTGTTATTAAAGGTAGCCTTACCGCAAAATTACTGGCGACAGGTTTTCCCACATTGAATTTACGCTATTATCCTGATCGACATGCCTTAGTTGAAGCGGCAGCGAATACAGAAGTCTATGTGATTGCTGCAGCAGAAGGTTTTTTACGCAGTCATCAGGTAGAGCGACAGGTTAAAAAAGGGTTTCTACACTATAACCGATTGTTTTTACATCAGTCAGTATTTCATCCCTTAGTGTTAAAAAGCAATGTAGCACTGATTACGCGGCTAAGCCAATTGAATGTCAATACCGCTAACATAGCGAAATTGACCCAAAAATGGCTAGGGAAAGGACAAGGGGCGTCCAGCTTGACCTTAGGGATCCCTCATCATTTTGCTCCTTATGCCAGTATTGGTGTTGATGGTCTGGCTCATGGTTTATTGATTGATATTTGGCAGGCTTGGTCACATGAATCGGGTGTGACAGTGGATTTTGTTTTTGATCATTATGGCGCCAATATCAAGGCATTAAAAGCAGGTAGCTTGGAGGCTATTTTAGGCTATCCAAGTACAGAAATAGCTGATACGCGTTTTAAACGTCAACAGGGTTTATATCAGATGAAGATGCGGTTTTTTAGTTATCAAGAACCTATTGTTGATTTGACGGTATTAGCCGGCAAGCGAGTAGCGATCAGTACGGAATTTTTATCCCTTGATATTATTCGTAAGTATCTTCCGAAGATGGATCTGGTGTACATGGATGATATCAATGCCATGATTGAAGCCAGTGAAAGTCATCAAGTGGCAGGGTTTATTGCGCCGAGTGCGTTAACTCAGCATTATTTATTATTAGCGCAAAAGTGGCAGACGTTTTACCAGCATTCGTCGCTGGCGTTCAATGCTAATATTGAACTGATCACCTTAGCGGATCAGCAATATAATGAGCTCGATGTTAATTTACGGCAAGGTTTTGAGTTACTTTCCACAGAAGAACTCATCAATATCGAACGAAAATGGATTTTGGATCCGCAAGATCATACGGTGAGTCAAACGCAAAAACAGTTGATTTTTACCGAAAAAGAGCAAGCTTATCTCGCACAATTAGGTGTCTTGAAAGTGGGGTATTTAGCGGACTGGAAGCCGATGGAATTCACCGGAGAGACGGGCGTTTTTTCTGGCATAAACAGTGATATTTTTAATCGAATAGCGGCAGCATTAGGCATATCCATAGAGCCTGTGGCTTTTCATCATTGGAATGAATTACTCACCGCCCTTTACCAAGGTGAAGTGGACATGGCGGGCAGTATTGCCAATATTCGTGAGCGTCAGAATGAATTACTCTTTAGCCAATCTTATTGGCCTTCGTCTTGGGGACTTGTCACGCGACTTAGTGAAGTGAATTTTTTTCACCTTGATGATCTTGCGGGATTAAGGCTTGCGGTTGTCGAAGGCTACCATTTGGTGCCTAAATTGATGCGAGAACAGCCCAGTTTACAGCTGGTGCTCGTGCCCGATATTCAAGCGGGTCTTAATGCCGTAACACGAGGAAAAGCCGACGTATTTATTGATAAGTTAGTCAACTTAGGCATGACCTTAAAACACACTCGATCCAACATCTTGAAGATGTCAATTTTGGTTGATTTCTCAGAACAGCGTAGTCATATTGGTATTCATCCGCAACATGCATTATTACCGCCATTAATTGATAAGGTGCTAGTCACTTTAGATGCGCCGACCCAACAAGCGATTCAACAGAAGTGGGTCAAACACACGCTGCCGAGTAAAGGGGTCCATAAAAAAATCTGGGTGGATATTGTGGTTGTGTCGGTGTTGTTTTTATTGAGTGTATGGGGATTAATTTGGCTTATTCGAAACAGCATGCAGAAAAAAGGACGTAGTAGACTCTAACAAAGAGTGAACTGTTCGGTGTTTTTTGAAGAAAAGGCTCATTTTATGATAATAAAAAGGTAAAGTTGGTTGATAGTTCACCGACTGATAGGTGAATGGTTTCGAAGTGGGCAATATTTCATTATAATGCCGCTTTTGTCTTATTTTGAATATTCCTCAAGCACAAGTTTGCGGATTTAAAGGAAAGAATGAAATGCGCAGTCAATATTGTGGGGACGTCAATGCGTCTCATGTTGGGCAAGAAGTCACCTTAGTCGGTTGGGTCAATCGAAGCCGTGATCTCGGTGGCGTGGTGTTTCTTGATTTACGCGACAGAGAAGGCATCGTGCAGGTTGTTTATGATCCTGATTTACCAGAGGTATTTGATAAGGCCAGTTCACTGCGCAGTGAATTTTGTGTGCAAGTGGCAGGCCTTGTGCGTGCTCGCCCTGATAGCCAAATTAATAAAGACATGCGTACGGGTGAAATAGAAATCTTAGGTAAAGGGTTAACCATACTCAATAGCGCACCTGCATTGCCCATCAATATGGACAAAAACCAGCACAATACCGAAGAGCAACGTCTTAAGTACCGTTATTTAGATTTACGTCGTCCTGAAATGGCTGAACGTATTATTTTCCGCTCAAAAGTAACCAGCGCCGTGCGTCGCTTTCTTGATGGTAATGGTTTTTTAGACATTGAAACCCCGATTTTAACCAAGGCAACACCAGAAGGTGCGCGTGATTATTTGGTCCCAAGCCGGACCTATAAAGGGCAATTTTTTGCCTTGCCTCAATCACCACAGTTATTTAAACAATTACTGATGATGTCAGGTTTTGATCGTTATTATCAGATTGTGAAGTGTTTCCGTGATGAGGATTTACGTGCCGATCGTCAGCCTGAATTTACCCAAATAGATATCGAAACCTCATTCATGAGCTCAGATCAAGTCATGGCGCAAACAGAGGCCATGACTCGCGGACTGTTTAAAGAATTATTGAATGTGGATTTAGGTGAGTTCCCTAAAATGACCTTCGCCGAAGCGATGCGTCGTTTTGGCTCTGATAAGCCGGATCTGCGTAACCCGCTTGAGCTCGTGGATATTGCCGATTTAGTGAACGACGTTGAGTTTGCCGTGTTTAAAGGCCCAGCCAATGATGCTGATGGCCGCGTGGCCGTATTGCGTATTCCAGGTGGCGCTAAGCTTTCACGTAAGCAGCTCGATGAATATGCAAAATACGTCACTATTTATGATGCTAAAGGCCTTGCTTGGATGAAGGTCAACGATTTAGATAAAGGCATGGAAGGCATTCAATCGCCCGTGCTTAAGTTCTTAACCGAAGCAGTGGTTAAAGGCATACTGAATCGCACTGGCGCGCAAACAGGCGACATCATCTTATTTGGTGCAGATAAAGCCAATGTTGTGGCAGAAGCCATGGGCGCATTGCGCTTGAAAGCGGGTGAAGATTTTGATTTGCTTGAAGGGGATTGGCGTCCACTTTGGGTGGTTGACTTCCCTATGTTTGAAAGAACATCTGATGGCGGCTTACATGCCATGCATCATCCTTTCACCGCACCAAGTGACATGACGCCAGAGGCGCTTGAAGCTAATCCTACTGCCGCGATTTCAGATGCGTATGATATGGTGCTCAACGGTTGTGAACTCGGTGGTGGCTCGGTGCGTATTCATAATGCCGATATGCAAGCAGCCGTTTTCCGTGTTTTGGGCATTGAAGAAGAAGAGGCCAATGAGAAATTTGGTTTCTTACTGGAAGCATTACGCTATGGTACGCCTCCTCATGCGGGGTTGGCGTTTGGGCTCGATCGCATTGTGATGCTAATGACGGGCGCGAGCTCTATTCGAGATGTGATGGCGTTCCCTAAAACCAGCACTGCAGCGTGTCCATTAACGAATGCACCGGGTGAAGCGGATCCCGCTCAGCTTCTTGAGTTAGGTATTGGCGTGCTAGAGACGTCAAAAACAGAGACTGAATAAGTTTCTCGTTTAGGGATTGTGTAATATAACATAGACAGCACAAGGAAGTGGGCAGAAAAGCTCACTTCTTTTGATTTTAACCTCTTTGAGGAGTTATCAATGGCAGGTCATAGTAAGTGGGCTAATATTAAACACCGTAAAGCGGCCCAAGATGCAAAACGAGGCAAATTATTCACTAAATTTATTCGAGAGCTGACGGTTTCAGCACGAGAAGGTGGGTCCGATCCGGATGCGAATCCTCGTCTTCGAGCGGCTATCGATAAAGCGCTGTCAAATAACATGACCCGAGACACGGTTGAGCGTGCAGTGAAACGTGGTGCAGGGGAGCTTGATGGGCAAGCGCTTGAAACCATCATGTACGAAGGTTATGGTCCTGGTGGCACCGCGGTTATGGTTGAAACCATGACCGATAATCGCAACCGTACTGTTTCGGGTGTGCGCAACGCGTTTAGTAAATTGGGTGGCAATTTAGGCACCGATGGTTCAGTCTCTTACCTGTTTGAGAAAAAAGGCATCATCTCTTACGCTGAAGGCATTGATGAAGACACAGTGATGGATGCAGCGTTAGAAGCGGGGGCCGATGATGTGGTCAGCCATGAAGATGGCTCTATTGATGTGTTCACCACCCCTGAAGACTTTGGCAGTGTCAAAGGTGCGTTGGATGCGGCGGGTCTTGAAGCGGTTAACGCCGAGGTGACTATGATCCCATCGACCAAAGCGGATTTGGATGCTGATACCGCACCTAAATTTATTCGTTTAATCGATAATTTAGAAGATCATGATGATGTGCAGGAAGTCTATCATAATGCTGACATTACTGATGAGATCATGGCAAGCTTAGAGTAAAAGTACCGCGTCAATACATTTTGCTTAATCGGCGCCAAGTGATGTTTCTGTATGCGTACTTGGCGGCGGAATTAAGCTCAGCAATATTGCATTGTCAATGTTAGCACCGCGAATGTGAGTTGCATATGTCAACGCCGACCTTATCAAAACAGGATATTATGGCCATTATTTTAGGTGTCGATCCCGGCTCACGGATCACCGGATACGGAGTGATCCAATGTCAAGGCAGGCACCAGCAGTACCTCGGTAGCGGTTGTATTCGTACCTCGAGCGATGAATTGCCTATCAGACTCAAACAAATTTTTAACGGTCTTTCTGAGATCATTCGTCAATATCAACCCACAGAATTTGCCATTGAGCGGGTGTTTATGGCCAAAAATGCCGACTCTGCGCTTAAGTTAGGCCAAGCCCGCGGCGCGGCCATTGTGGCGGCAACCGTTGTGGATTTACCCGTCGCAGAATACAGTGCCACGCAAATTAAAAGTGCGGTGGTGGGGTCTGGACGCGCACAAAAATCACAAGTGCAACACATGATCCAGCAGCTGTTTAATTTACCCGCGGCGCCTCAAGCGGATGCGGCCGATGCACTGGGAGTGGCCGTTTGTCACTTTCACACCAGTCAAAGCCTAGTGGCTCTGGCAGGACGGGCGAATAGTCGTAGTCATGGCCGTTATAAATAGCGGCCGTCATCAATAAAGCTTATCAATTGTGGTGGTTACAGACAGTGATCGATATCAATCATGATCGTGATCAATAAGCCCATTTTAGGTGTATAAAAATGAACGAGACAGCAATATGATAGGTCGATTACGTGGCAGCCTTATTGAAAAACAGGCACCAGAAGTATTATTAGAGGTGGGCGGTGTCGGCTATGAGCTGCAATTGCCCTTAAGTTGCTTTTGTGAATTACCCGAGAAGGGCACCGAGGCGATCCTTTATACCCATTTTGTGGTGCGTGAAGATGCGCAGCTGCTTTATGGCTTTATCACTAAGCAAGAGCGCGCCTTATTCCGGTTACTGATAAAAACCAATGGAGTAGGGCCAAAATTGGCGTTAACCATTTTATCAGGCATGAGTGCCAGCGAGTTTGTCACTTGCGTTGAGCGCGATGATGTCGTGACGTTAGTGAAGTTACCGGGAGTAGGAAAAAAGACCGCCGAGCGTTTATTGGTTGAAATGCGTGACAAACTCAAAGCGTTGCTGGAGGCTTCGGCAGGTTCAGAGCGTGAGTTTATGCTGCAAACAAACTATGCTCCGGCGCCAGTAGCGAGTACCGCCGAAGAAGATGCCATTAGTGCACTGTTATCCTTGGGCTATAAACCGGCGCAGGCAACTAAAGCCGTGTCAGCCGCTTTTGTTGAGGGGATCGACTCTGGTGGATTAATTAAACAGGCGCTGAAGGGCATGTAAAGCCTCTCTTCATGAACACTGTTAATGAATTAATAATTGGTAATGAACCTATAATCGGGCTATTGACCTATTTCAAGGTTAACCTGTTGTGAATAGCGTAAAGGATAAATGATGATAGAGGCAGATAGGCTTATTCAGCCACAAGCCATCATACAAGATGAAGTGGTTGATCGGGCGATGCGCCCCAAACTGCTCGATGAATATACGGGACAAGATGACACCCGTGCGCAGTTGAAAATTTTCATTGAAGCGGCGCAAAAACGTGAAGAGGCGCTCGATCACATCTTGATCTACGGCCCGCCGGGATTGGGTAAAACCACGTTAGCCTTAATTGTCGCGGGGGAGATGGGGGTGAGTATTAAATCCACCTCAGGGCCAGTGCTTGAAAAAGCGGGCGATTTAGCAGCAATGTTGACCAACCTCGAGCCCCACGATGTATTGTTTATTGATGAAATTCATCGCTTAAGCCCAGTGGTTGAAGAAATACTCTATCCGGCGATGGAAGATTATCAGTTGGATATAATGATAGGAGAAGGGCCTGCGGCGCGTTCGATTAAGCTGGATTTACCGCCGTTTACCTTAATTGGTGCGACGACAAGAGCTGGGGCGTTAACCTCGCCGCTGCGCGCGCGCTTTGGGATCCCATTAAGGCTTGAGTTTTACAATGTCAAAGACTTAAGTACCATTGTCACTCGCTCGGCTCATGTGATGGGACTGGAGATTGATGTCCTCGGTGCGGGGGAAATCGCGCGCCGTTCTCGTGGCACACCGCGGATTGCCAATCGTTTATTACGCCGAGTGCGAGATTTTGCCGAAGTGAAATTTGATGGCGCTGTCACTCAAGATATAGCGCAAAAAGCGCTTGATGTCTTGGATGTGGATAACGAAGGCTTCGATTATATGGACAGAAAACTGCTGTTTGCCATTATCGATAAATTCATGGGTGGCCCCGTCGGCCTTGATAATCTTGCTGCCGCCATCGGTGAAGAACGTGAAACGATTGAAGATGTGTTGGAACCGTTCCTTATTCAACAAGGTTTTATTCAGCGGACCCCAAGAGGGCGAATAGCCACTCAAAGGGCCTATCAGCATTTTTATTTGGCAAAGCCTGAGTAAGAGCATGCCAGAATATGCTAGCTGCGTATGTTTTAATTAATCGGTTATATGTAGTTAAGTTTAATTATGAGCATTACCACTCTTGCTTATCTAATTATTTATATTAGTAAAGATGATAGTAGGAGCTATATTTGGCATTATCAAGTATATTGATTTTAAAATTTGGCTATTGATGATCTTATATTAAGTTCTATGTGAAGTTTTTAATGGAATGATATTTATTTAAATAGGGGTAAATTAAATGAAGAAAGTATTTTTAATGTGCATCACTTTGCTATTAAGTAGCAACGTGATGGGCGTGGAATCGTTTGTGGGAAAAATCACAGTACTGGAGCCTAGTTATATGCCACTTAGCATTGCGTTCCATATGGATTCTGGTAATGCTACTTGTCCAGCTGGCACTCAGCTAAGATGGTCAAAAACAGATACAGAGAATAATAAGGTGGTATATTCAACTTTACTTGCTGCGCAAATGAGTGGTAGAAAAGTGAAGTTTTATTTGTCTGATGATGATTCTTGTATGGGGCAATATTTACATTTGCTTGATGAATAAAAGAAGGTAGTTAAAAATCTCAATTTTTTCAAATGGCAGTTGTGTATACGGTTGCCATTGTTTTTAATCTGGATGTTGTGATAGGAAGCATATTAGAATGGTATGAGCTGGTGAGTCAATTTAGGCTTGCGATAGAGGTGTTATCAGAAGAGGATGTTGATTGCCTTTTACAATTTGAAGCAGCTGAAGCATTAACTGATTTTCCTATAGGGTCTTGCGGTGTAGTATCAAATCTACTCGCCTATTATTTATCTCAACTTGGTTTTGATGCAAAGGTGGTTTCTGCATCGCTAGGAGTCGAGATATTTTACTCGATTAAAACGTTTCTTGGGTGAAGGTCAATGATCTGTATATTGATATTACAGCAGATCAGTTTCCTGAGTTGACCGATGATACCGTCGTTATTGAAAGTACTTTAAGTGATCATTGGTTAACACGACTCTTTATGGTTGCCGATAGGCACGGTACTGCTCAGTTGTACGTGGCGGAACTTTATACAGAGAATAATGATTATACTGATCTTTATGATGAAATTGTTAGTCGTATAATGAAATAAAAACTGATAAACTTACCCAATCAGTCAGAATTAACCTCTCATGATTAACTTTTCAAACATTAGGCTTAAGATTGAGTCTGATAGTTTTGTGACTTACTCATACTTCATTATTAAATATGGATATGTTTTTATTATAAGAACCTCCACGTAATAAGCTGTAATATTGATTGTCCAGCTTTATACCTATTATTTATCATTAATGGAATAGCGGTACATGTAATGGAAAAGATATTGAATCTGACATCGTATGATGAAAAAGACTTCCTAAATTTATATATATTCTTTATTTATTATTGAGTTAAATATTGGGTGTAAATAATAACAATGATTTTCATGAGATCTAAAAAAGTGGACCAGTTTTAAACTGGCTTCATCTTCGGTGATTAATCGCATATTAAACATGTCTATTATTTATATTGAGTCATATCCTTGCTTAGGTATGGTGTATCGATACTACATGGCGAAGTGACTATAATTGGAGGAATAGTGAAAGGAGAAAAGTGATGCCTTTTTTACAACGTGGTGAATTAACCTTACATTATCGTATTGCAGGCTCTGGTGAAAAACTGTTGTTTATTCCAGGCACGATGAGTGATTTACGTGGCAGTGAAAGTATTTTTTCAACGCCGTTGGTTGAGCACTTTGAGATACTGAGTTTTGATCCTCGGGGGATCGGTCAATCAAATTCACCTGATGAAGAAGTCACCATGAAAACCTATAGTGATGATGTTAAATGGCTGCTCGATGCATTAGGTTGGCAACGGTGTAATTGTTTAGGTGAATCGTTTGGAGGCATGGTGGCTCAACAGGTTGTCCTTGATCACTCAAAATATTTTATTAAGTTAGCGTTAGCGGCAACAAGCTCTGGTGGCAAAGGCGGCGCTTCATATCCTTTTCATCAGCATGATCTGTCGGCTATGTCTCTCGATAAACGTGTGGCTTTTTGGATAGAGAAGTGTGATCTACGCGCGCAAGATCCATTATGGCAGCAGCATGAGCCAGTATTATATCATCAACAATATGATTATTATAAAGAGTCCATGCAATATGCGGGAGAAAATCCAGATTATAAAATAAATAGTCAACGGCAAATCCATGCGCGTAAAGGGCATAATACCTTTGAGCGTCTGTATCAACTCACGTTGCCTACTTATGACGCGAAAATATGGCATGGCTTGTGAGCACCTTGTTGGTGCAACTCTAGTACAGGGTAATGGTGATATTCAGGAAGTGAGTATTGATGATAAAAAAGAATCTGCAGCAGGGAGATTGTTATGGGCATTACGAGGTGGGGGCGGATTGAGCTATGGAATCGTGACAGCGCTGCGTTTTAAGGCTTTTGAGCTCCCAAAAATTACCTATAGTTTTAGTTTGAGCCTTGATTTTTTACAGCAATATTGTCCAAGTATTAGCACATTACATGTACTTGAATTATGGGAGAACATTATTAAACCAGAGAATACACCGTTATTAATTGGGACGAATTTAAAAATTAACGCGATGAGAATTGCAGAGAATGCAGAGCCTGATCCTAAGGCCAAGTTGTCTTGTTTAATTAATGGTTATTTGGCGGGTGATCCTAAAATGTTTGTGAAAACTATTTCGGATTGTATTGCTACTTTGAGGGACATTATAGGTGAAGATAAAAGCAACGTTGATTTAGTGAGGTTAGTGAAGGCTGCAAAGAAAGTTGATTGGGCCCGATCTTGGATAAAAGAAAAAACCAACGAATTAAATATCGATATGGATCCCAAAAACTGGCGCTTTGAGTCATGGGATAGACAGCATCATGATCTTAAATTGGATTCTGATGGACCTGCTCCTCATAAAATCACCTCACGTCTCGCTTATAAAAATTGGGATGAAACAAGCAGGAAGGCATTGGTTTGTTCTTTACAGTCGTCGTTGCTCGCTCCTGAGAAAGGTAAATGCGATGATGAGTATGGTATTCATCCCTACATTACCATAGGCGCTATTTCGGGCGAGTATTACGCAAAATATAAAGAATTCCCTGACGCAATAGACAGTGCGTTTCCTTATAAAAAGTGTTTGTTTACACTTCAATATCAGGCTTGGTGGGATGAATTTCTAAACGTGGAAGGGAAGATGGTTTTACATTCTGCTGATGCGTTGGTTGACGCAATTGATAATAGGAAATACATCAATCGTACTGAAGATTGGATCGAAGCATGTCGACATTATGTTATTCCTCATACAGGGGGGGCATTTATTAGTTTTAAAGATGCCTCAGTGAAAACACAATCTTACTTCTCAGAGAGTTATGAAGCGTTAATTAACGTCAAAGAGGAACACAGTAAAGATAAGAATCTTCTGTTCAGAACACGGAAAACAATTATTTAACGGATCAATATTGATCTTTGTTTTTAGTTTATTTTCTGCTTTACATTTGTTTACTTATGCTTTCATTTTGTTGTATTTTCGTTTTCAACTTGTTGTGTTAAGGTTTGTTGCCTGAGCGTTCGATAGTCATGAATACACTATCTTATGGCCACCGAACGTGTTCATTATTTGTATGACGATGAGTCAAGGGAGTATGGCAATGTTCAAATCTGCGACAAAAACCATTTTTCGATCTGTTCTTTTCTTAGGGATGACCTGTGGGTTGGCAAGTGAATCTGTGCTTGCTGCTGATCTGGATGAATATACGCTATTTGCCCCAAATGGATCCACTGACACCTATTTAATTGATAAGGATGGCAATACTGTACATTCTTGGGTGAGCGATCATCGTGTTGCTCTTTCCGTGTATTTACTGCCGTCGGGTGAATTATTACGAACGGGGAGTGTATTAGATGCACCTGCAACGTTTAGTGGAAATGCAGGAGGTATGGTTGAAATTCTTGATTGGGAAAGTAATGTGGTGTGGGAGGCCGCTATCGCTTCTGATAACTATTTTAGTCACCATGATGCTGAAGTATTACCTAATGGCAATATCTTAGTATTAGCTTGGGAGGCGAAAACGGCAGAGGAAGCGATGGCACTGGGTCGGACTCAGGTTGCAGGTGATACTTTATGGGCTGATGCGGTTTATGAGATCTGTCGTGAAAGTGAGGCTAATGCTTGTCTTGATGGTGAAATCGTGTGGCGCTGGAGTACTTGGGATCATGCTGTGCAGGATGTTGATACGAGTATTAGCAGTAATTATGTGAATAATGTTGCTGATCATCCTGATAAGGTTAATCTTAATTACTTCAGTGGTGATGGTTCGGCTGATTGGACCCACGCTAATTCAGTTGATTATCATCCTGAAAAAGATGTGATTGTTATTAGTGTGCACAATTTTAATGAGTACTGGATTATTGATCATAGTGATGCCTCTGCAGGTATTGTCTATCGTTCTGGTAATCCACTTGCCTATGATCAAAGTGGACGTCAAACTCTATTTGGTCAACATGATGTGCAGTGGATTGAACCGGGATTACCTGGAGAGGGTAATATCTTACTCTTTAATAATGGTTTTAATAGACCTGTAGGAGAGTTTTCAACGGTGGATGAGCTCTGCTATGAAGCTAATTGTCGTTCCGGATCATTATTATCTCAGTATAGTGAAGGGGTTAATGGTGAGTTTTATTCGAGTCATATTTCGGGGGCACAGCGATTACCAAATGGAAATACGCTTGTTTGTGAAGGGCGTGATGGCCATTTTTTTGAATATAATATAGAGCATGAAATCGTGTGGGAGTTTAATTATGATGGTTCGGTATTTAGAGCTTACCGCTATTATGGTGATTATTCAGGATTAAGTCAGTTGGTATTATAGTGTCGGTTTACGCATGATTAAGTGATTGTACCGGGTTTCTATCACGAACACCTCGACTCACATAGTGAAGGGCTTCAAGACCTATTTTTTGCTCGATGGTCAATTTGATGTTTTTCATGAGAGGTATGGTGATCCTCATCGGTAAAGAAATCAAGCACCTTCATTGATCATAGGTATAGTAATAATAATTTTTCAGCAAATTATGATGATACGTTTATAGGTAACGGCAGTACAGGAATAGTGCAATACAGTGTCAATGCTGGAAATGGAGGTGCTGGTGGCGCTTATTCTTCAGGTGGGGGGGAGGCTTTGGTCGAGGTTTTCTTACTTCAGACAGTGACAGTGTATCAGATTGATGTGGAGATGGCTCTTACAATACTAATGAGTCGACTGATGGCGGTTTTGTGTAAGTGATCTTCTATACTGGAGACAGTTAATGAGTGAGCATTGACCTAGGATAGTGTCATTCATAATGACGTTAAATGATGTGAAGGGCAATACTGCGATGTAAAAGGGTATTGCCTTTATCTTTTTAATCCATTTTGGAGATAAATAGCTAAGGACAACGAATGAAAACAATTAGGCGGGGCATGTGAGAAAACCTTTCACGCCAATACCTTTGAAGAAATGGTCGAGATGAGTAAGCAACATGGTATGGAGATGTTCCAAAAACAGGAGCCAGCTCACCTTCAGGCCATGAAAGAAGTGCAAACTTTGATGCAAAATCCTGAAGCGATGCAAGCATGGTTTGATCAATTAAAAGTGCAGTTTGATAATCTACTCGATGAGGATAAATAAACTGACATGATTGGCGTTTAAACGTCCGAGTTGTCACATCGATGAATGGATTGATCGTGCTGGAGTATTGTTTGTCATGCAGGTACTTAAAAGATAAATTAAAGACGTACTTAAAAAGTCAAACAACCATTATTCAATAATATGAAAGGACTGTCATGGAAGATAAGCATATGGCTTTTATTCGTCCGGCTAAAGCTGCTGATGTCGATAGAATTTGGACGATTAGAACACAAGCTATTCTTAATCGCTGTGCGGGGTTTTACGCCCAAGATAAAATAGTCGCTTGGGCCGATTCCGTCATGCCTGAAGGGTTTGACCATATCCTGCTTACATTAGGGGCGATTGTTTATCACGATAAGGCTAAGGTACTCGGTTTTGGTTTTATCGATAGCGAGGCTCAATCAATAGAGTCGGTGTTTGTTGATCCAGATTATAATGGCAGGGGTATTGGAACCGTTATTGCCCGTGAGTTGCAGCGGCTTTCCATTGAGAAAGGGCTAAAGGCGTTATCTTTGTCCGCTTCGTTAAATGCAGTCCCTTTTTATAAAAGCCTTGGTTTTAGCGTGGGTGGACTGAGTGCTTGGAGGCATCCTTCTGGTATTGAGCTGAGCTGTGTCACTATGTCGAAAGTAATGTAACCTTTTGGTTTGATGATTTGCCTAGGGGGTGTTGATCTTTGGTGATTATTTCTGCAGCAGTTTGTGGCGTCTTTAGACAAGGCTAAGCTTATTCTGTGTAGTTATTCTACATAAATAAGCGATAACGCTGTAAAAAGACACCACAAACGCTGTCCATAGGATCCGTCTAAACGTATTTTACCCTTTGTTGTAGAGAATTGGTTTAAAACTAGGCTGCACTCACTACGCCTCGATTAAAACACGTTGAGTTCGGACATAATTTAACCACCAAAGTTCAACAGCCCCTAGATTGCGGCATGTCTTTTAAACGTGGCAATGAATACTTTAATCTTCTCGTTAAACCTCCTGCTGGTGGCTATGCTTAAGCCTAGAATAGGTGCCGAATATTGTTTGGTAAGGAATAGTTCATGTTGAGGATGTTTAATGGATGATTGCATACAGATTATTTTTAAGCGAGTTGAAAAAAATACCGATCATATTTCATTGGCTATTGGTTTTTCAGTTGTACTTGTCTTTTGTTTAATGATGATTCCGCTTGAAGCGAAAGAGGAAGCAATAGCGTCAAAGCATTGGATCACCGAAATGGAAACCAATACTGAGCGGTTTGAACGAATAGAGCGCTATTTACGTGGGTTTGATCAGACTATGTGGGAAGTGGGCGAGCGTTATGAAAAATTATATCAAGCGCTAAAGGATGATAATTTTGATCTTGCGCTTTATCACTGGGCAAAGATAAAAGTCACCATAGAGAATGGCTTGATGAAAAGGCCAGCAAGAAAAATGAATGCCGAAGCCATTTTTTTATCGACAACTTGGCCGGATGTGAATAGTGCTTTTAACAGTAAAAACAACACGAAAGCTTGGAAGGGATTTTTTAAAGCACGCAGTGCGTGTATGGCCTGCCATTTCGCTGAAAAAGTGTCGTTTATTAATGATCAACCGATGTTTTATGACTCCCAATTAAAATGATTGAGATAACGGTTAAACAGGCCTTGATATAGCTGCTATTCAAGTCATTTTAACATTGATACCTATATTCTAAATGCCCACTTGATCAGAAAAAAGATTTTTAGGTGCATTATCAATCGAATTAGCATGTCCCCAGAATGAGTTGATGAACAGAATAGATGTTAACAATGTCGTCGGAAATTTCATTAAGCAGACTCCAGTACCAATGTGAAGTTATAAGTCGAAAGGGGATTGGTAAGGTAACAAAATAGTTGTGACACGTTTATCATGATGATAGCTCTTTTTATCTAGCTCAGAGGGGAGATCAGCGTTATATAAAGTGATAGATAAATCCCAAATATGATAATTGATTTGCTTTGCTAATAAGGGTTCTAGGTAATTTTTAATAAAAGGATAGGCTCTATGATCAAATGACACGCCTGTAAGTTGCTGCGTGACGGATTGTTGGGCTATTTTTTTTGCTAATATTTTCATTTGTTGTTTTTTATTACCATTTAAATCATCGATAATTTGTTGTGTCGGTAAATAGTAGGAGGTATGCCAGCCAGCCGCTCGAAATTGTGTGAAGAAGGCTTGTTTTGTAGCCGATTCGATAATGAATTGATGTTTAATCGGAAACTTAGTGGCTAAGTTATTTAATCTGACGAGTGCTGCTTTATTATTTTTGGTATTAAGATTTTTAACATCTAACCAGATTTTCTTTATTTCAGTGGTGGGTATAGAGGCCATAAATTGTTCTAGAGACATTCCACTCATGGCCCCTAGATTGTGTCCAACCAAGAATTGGTTCGATTTATCATCAAACAGCACATCAACTTCAAATGCTCTAAAACCGTCTGACCAAATATTGTTTAGTTTACCGATGGTATTCACTCTATGGGGCAGTATTCGTGACACTAAATGGTGGTCTTGAATGAATAGGCCATTGTGCTTCTGTTGGTAAAGGCTATTGTTTGGACTTGCATACTCTTTTTTTCCATTAAGCGTGTAGGCATCTTCATCTTTTAATTGATATTGGGGAGACGTTAAGTCATTTGTCGTATGATATTTATCTGTTTTGACATTGATGAGCCCAATTAAGGTGTCATAAATAGTATCATTACCAAAAAGGCTGTGACGATGTTGCAGTAACATCGTGTATTGCTGTTTGTATTGGGATTTATATCGTTTAGATAACCATATGAATAGCGGGATTTGTGTCATGCTATAGGTAAAATTATCTTTATTATGCCCTAATTGATTGACAACATCATCCGCGTGATCAGAAAAATAGAGCAGCCCATTAATGTCATCGTTAGTTGCAAGTGTTTGAATGATTGAACTGACCACTTTATCGTTATATAGCACACTGTTATCATAGCAATTAAGAGTATGAGCTAATTTTGGATGGGTGATTGCTAACCGGCCAAATTCAGAACGGGGTAAGTCACCAGAAAAAGCCTGATATTGGCGAGGGTATCTTTCACAGTAATCGCCATGACTGCCCATTAAGTGAATGAATATCACTTTGTTTCGTTTTGATTTTAGTTTGAGAATAGGTTTGAGTTTTTGAATAATGGCACAGTCATAGGTTTGTGTTGTGGTGTTTTTTCCCATCGAATGGTTCAGTGGGATAAGATGATCGGCTTGTTGTGCAATAATGGAAACGAGATTATCCCAAGCACCATAGAGGAGCTGATTGGTGATCCAGTAAGTCTCTATATTGGCTTTATTTAAGATGTTAAGAATAGAGAGTGAATGGTAATAATCTTTCTGATTAGCTTGGGTGGCCTCTGTGAGTGCTTGAGACAACACTGGCATGGTATGAGTGTGGGCTGAAAAAGCATTATCGTAGATTAACAATTGATTTTTTTTGGCCATTTGCTCTAATAATGGTGTGGTATTTCTCATATAACCATAAAGTGCCATATGCTGTTTGTTGAGAGATTCACCAATGATGACTATATAGGTTTCTCCCTCAGCGTCTTTACTGGCTGTGAATGCTATGCCGTGGTTCTTGACTAGAGCCTGTGTTTGTTTAAAGAGCGCCATTTCATGCCAATACTCTTTGGCAGTATTGATGATAAAAGCATAGAGCCGATTATCTTTTCTATCGGTATAAGACAGTATTGAAAAGAGGATAAGCATAAAGATTAGCACTGACTTTTCAATAGGAGGGTTATTGCTCTTTTCTTGCTTGATAAAAAGAGCGATACATATTGTGACCAATAGACTGACGTACAAGACCCACTTTGGTGATATTTCATCGATGATGAAATCGATTGACTCGGTCATATTGGTTTGCATGATGGCGTAAATCGTTTCTTTTGAAACATCGGAATTAAAATTGATGGCATATAGGATATAGAATGCAGGGATGACGAGCAATAGGGTCAATATTGCCATATTGATAATACTCAGACTGCGACGTTTAAACATGAAACTTAGGCGGTAGATAGTAATAAAAACAAAGGCGGCTAAGAGTGAGAAGAGTACATAAGTCAATTGAGTACGAATGCTGATCATGGTGAAGTTGAGCTTGTCAGCCATTAACATTAAGAGAAACAATAAATAGCTATTGATTGCAATATAAAAATATCGGTGGTGATAGAGATAAATTAAGATATATGACCATAATAAAGGAAATATCCAAATTTCATCAATTGACGCTATGTCGAGAGTTCCCACAAAGAAATAAGCCAATGACCACGTAATTATTGTTGATAAAATAATGAATACACTAAGTCCTACATCTTTATATGTCATGTCTATTTTCTGTTGTTCATTCATAAGCACTACCTTGGTTTATTCATAGTCTCAGATGAATGGTGAATGAAGAGCTGTCCTAGATAATGTTAGTGTAGTAACGGAATGACCTTGTGGATATTTTATTGGCAACAGTGTCAATCTATGGCGTCATGTATTGAGCTATGATTAGTGACACGAGTTTGTATTGCATTGTGGTCGATGATATTTAATGCGATGTCAATTTTATAATAGGCACGAATCCCGCTATTTTTTAGCGGGATTAGCGTATAAAATTATCTAACTTACTGAATCTATATAACTATGGTTGTTGTTATGAATAAAATTCATGGTAAAATATCTGTCGGGCAGAACAGAAGAAATGATCCAGCCATATTTTGTGAACATGGGCCTAGTGATTTCAATGTGTCTGATTCGGGCCCGTTAGCGGGGAAGCGTTTGGCAGTTAAAGATGTCTTTCAGCTCAAAGGAGAGAAAAATACCGCAGGTAGCCCTGATTGGTTTAACACTCACCCTGCTGCGAACAAAACCGCTGAGAGTCTATCAAGGTTATTGAATGTGGGGGCGACATTCATCGGTTTTACACATTTAGATGAGCTGGCTTATAGTATGCAAGGTAATAATAGACATTACGGCGCTGCAGAGAACCCCCGTGTACCGGGGTATTGTTGTGGTGGCTCATCCATGGGATCGGCGGCAGCGGTGGCATCTGGATTGGCTGATATTGCCTTGGGCACCGATACGGGTGGCTCTGTTAGAGTACCTGCCAGTTATTGTGGTTTATTTGGCATTCGAACCAGTCACTCATTAGTATCGGTTAAGGGAGTGATTGGATTAGCACCTTGCTTTGATACGGTAGGCTGGTTTACCCAAAAAGCGTCGTTATTGAATGGTGTGGGGGAAGTTCTGTTACCCAAACAGAGCCGAAGTCATCCAAAGATAACACGTTTAGTGATCTGTGATGCGATCAATCAATTAGCGGATAAGCACATTCAAGATGCCATGACTCATTATGTATCTCAAGTGCAAAATGAGTTTGATGTTTGTGAAACGGTGTATTTGTCTGACGTCCGAATATTGTCTGAACTAGCCGATGTGTTTCGGATTTTACAAGGTCGTGCAATTGCGAATGAACATGGGGAGTGGATAGAGAAAGTGAACCCGGTATTTTCGGCGGATGTTGAGGCAAGGTTAGCCATGGCGATGTCCATTAGTGATGATGAAGTATTATGGGCAGTGACTAAACGCCAACAATGGTGTCGACAAATGGAAATCTTGTTACCCGATGAGACCAGTGTGTTGCTCATGCCAACTTCAGCTAGCACGGCGTTAAAAAAAAGCAGTAATCTATCGATTAGTGAGCAAATGAATGTTCGGCAGCGCTTACTCGGGTTAACGGCTATCGGCGGTCTGTGGGGCGCACCACAATGTCATTTACCGCTTTTTTCTGTCGATGAAATTGAAGCTGAGTCAGGCATTCACCCAGATGATAAAATTGTACGTAAACCTTCGGGGTTCTCATTGTTAATGGCTCCGAATAATGATCTCGCTCTGTTGGCATTGGTTGAACAAGTCGCCTCTCTAAGCAATGAGTAAAAATCATGATACCTGCGGAAGCTAACGGCCGATATCTTGAATACCATGTCGCATCGAAAGAGAGACAAACGTTAAATGAACAAAGAGAAAACGAGGATGAATTTACCCGCCATACTTAATGTGGCGGTGAGTCACAAATACGTTGGCTATTTGCTGGAGAGAATGATTCTTTAAGATGAAATTAATTTTATAAATATCATGTTTCATTGCTGAGCTTGACTGAAGAAGTGTATGATAATGAGAATTAATTTAGAAGCGATGGTGGTTAATGTTACGAATGAATAGGTATGATTAACCGACTGTTTTAATTTGTTAAATATGATTTTTTTAAACGGGACGGTATCAACGAGTATTGAGTATGCGATTTAAGGGGTTGTGCTGCAGTTATCAATGGAGAGGATAAAGACGTCTATAAGGTATGTTTGACCTTGCTTTGAAAGGCTCAATCGATGCAGAGCATGTTTTTTAAGCTCACTTGGCCACAGATTAAAGTGTTATGGGTACATCTAGATGAAATATTTTGTTGTTTTTCTCCTTTTTCTGGTTAGTTTAGAAGGCGTCGCCAAGGAAGCGGTATGTGGAAACATTGATCGTATTAATGCAGTACGAGCAGATAATCCCAAAGTGAAAGTCTCGGCATCTTATCCAGAGATGCGCCCTAAATCATCTCGTTTTCAAAAGGAACTCCCACCTCCACAAATGCCGGGGTGTGCAGCGGTAACGTTTATTTTAGTGATAAAACCGGGTTCCGAAGGCGAATTATTGATCCCCCGTAATGTCAAAATCTATAATGCTTCAGAAACGCGCTTTGGTTTTGCGGCTGTAGAAGCCGTGTCAAAGTGGGTTTACTCAGTGGAAGAGGTGAAGACGGCTTCTGATTTGAGGGGACAGTATTTTACGATTATCCTGTTTTAGTACACCTGAGTAGTGGGTTTAGGTAGCGTTTTCGGCGATAAATAATAATATTTAGTCATAGGCTATAATCACGCAGGGTACTAGATTTTGTCTTCTTTAGCATGAATAAAAGGATTTATGAATACAGTATTTATACCAGGCTATGGCAATTCTTTAGGTTTACATTGGCAACGACTGTGGTTTCAACAATTTTCTGATAGTTATTGGCTTGAGCAAGAAGATTGGGAACATCCCAATAAAGACAAGTGGATAGATAAGCTTGATCAATTAATTGACTCTCTTAACGGGGCTGACAGTTTTCGTGACTCACAGCTTAGGGGGCTGTACGGTCGCAGAGTGGAATCGGTGTTATCCTGTTAAGGCAGTAAAGATAAAAGGCGCTTTTCTTGTGGCTGTGCCGGATGTTCTTCGAGATGACTTTCCGGATGTTATCACGGGTTATGACGCTCCGCCATTAGATCCCTTACCTTTTTCAAGTGTGATGTGTGCAAGTACCAATGATCCTTATTCTTCTTTTGAACGCTCTCGGCTTATTGCTCAGCAGTGGGGCTGTGAGTTTATCTCTGTTGGGGCATTGGGTCATATCAATACTGAGTCAAATATTGGAGATTGGCCTGAAGGACAGCATATTTTTGATGAGTTTGTTAAAAAGCGATGCTTAAAAAGTGGTGCTGAGGGATGACTGGCTACCCCATAATATGGCATGACGTTACTTCAATAACATCAAGGGGAAGTGTGATTATCATTAAACCGATATTTTCATTCCCAGGTGGCAGGCGTTTTCATTTTACGGAGCCCAGTGGTAATGAGTTTGCAGTATGGGCACAAGTCTAAAGAGATGCTTTTTAAGCATGTATAATCATACTGTTATAAACTAATACTAAAATAAAAATAAAAAGGAATGCCCATTTTGAACCAAGATCATGAAAATATTAAGAAAAATAAACAGCCAAGTCAGCCGCATGACCACATAACAAAAATTGCTGAAACCTTGATTAAGCATAAGCACAGTGCAAGCTGTCACTGTGGGGCGGTGGAGCTTGAATTAACCTTACCAAATGTAATTGAATCGCCAAGACGCTGTAATTGTTCACTTTGCCGCCGTAAAGGGGCCATTGTCGGCTCGATTGCATTGAGTGGTTTACGTATCGTTAAAGGCGAAGAATATTTAAACATTTATCAATTTAATACTAGGGGCTGTTGATCTTTGGTGATGGAATTATGTCCAGAATAAACGTGTTTTAATCGAGGCGTAGAGGATGTAGCCTAGCATTCTAAGCAAATTTCTTTACAACAAAGGGTAAAACACGTTTAGCTGGATCCTATGGACAGCGTCTGTGGCTCCTTTTTACTGCGTTATCGCTTATTTATATAGAATAACTACACCACACAAGCTCTGCCTTGTATAAAGAAGCCACAGTCTGCTGCAGAAACAATCACCAGAGATCAACAGCCCCAACACGGCCAAACATTATTTTTGCCGTCATTGTGGCATTTATACTCATCACCAACGTCGCTCCAATCCATCACAGTATGGTTATAATATTGCTTGCTTAGCAGGAGTGGATCCTCTGTTATTGGATGCAGTCAAGATTGTCGATGGCATTCATCATCCGGCCGATCGCTGAATTGAAATCAGTATGGGTTGTGATAAAACGGATTGATTCATATTCCCGTTGTTTGGGTATAATAACGAGCAATTGAATGGCTATTGACTCAGGCACTGTTACTTTATACAGTGCTTTCAGTTTGGTACTGAAATCAGACACTTCAATACTGTCATATGGCGTCTATTTTATTCACGCCTGATTTCAGAGACTAAATTTATGCTATTGAGTGATACATTATATTTGTAGAATATTAATAAGGACATTAAATGATAAATGCATCCTGCCATTGTGGTAACGTTGAAGTTGAGGTCGACACATTACCCGATACGGTGACTGAATGTAACTGCTCTATTTGTCGCAGAACAGCGGCATTGTGGGGATATTATCCACAAGCCCAAGTATCGATAACAATCAAGACCGAACCCTTACAAACTTATCGTTGGGGGGATGAATATATTGATTTTCATCGTTGTGGCCAATGCGGTTGCACCACCCATTACACGTGTCGCCCAAAAGCTGAAATGGACAGAGTAGGGGTCAATTTCCGGTTATTTGACCATGAGTTGGTGCAAACATTGCCGGTTAGAAAAGTCGATGGTGCTAGCTTTTAAAGATATGTGCTTTGAAAGGTTCGAGCTTTGAAGGTGTTAGAATAACATTAACGGTTAATGTTAGAATAAGCGCTAATTTTTAGCGCTTTTTTTATTGGTCGTATTTTATGTCTTTTTCTTCGTTGGGCTTATTGCCTGAGTTTGTCAGCCACTTATCAACACTCGGCTATGCGTCCCCGACGCCTATTCAGAGTGAAGCTATTCCAGCCATATTAGCGGGTCAAGATGTGCTGGCCAGAGCGCAAACGGGCACAGGAAAAACAGCTGCTTTTACGTTACCGATTTTACAGCAATTAGCCTCAAATACTCAACACAGTCGCAATGGATCCCAAGTAAAGCGTCATTCTGTTAAGGCGCTGATCTTAACGCCTACTAGGGAGCTGGCGATACAGGTTCAAAAGAGTGTTGATGATTATGCTCAAGGGTTAGCACTGAGCGCTGGGGGGTTAACCAGTGTGTTAGTTTATGGCGGCGTGAGTATTGATAGGCAAGCTGCAGTATTACAAGCGGGGGTCGATATCGTCGTGGCCACTCCAGGGCGTTTACTGGATCATGTCACAAGAGGCAACGTGCATTTCAATGCCTTGGCTTTTCTGGTGTTGGATGAAGCCGATCGTATGCTGGATTTGGGCTTTAAAGATGAAATCAATAAGATTTTAAAAGCCATACCAAAGGTGCAATCAGAGACTCAACACATCAGGCAAACCTTATTGTTTTCAGCGACCTTTAATCAGGCTGTTTTTACACTGAGTAAAAAGTGGCTCAATGAGCCGATATTGATAGAAATGGATACACATAATACTGCCGCTCACAACGTTGAACAAATTATCTATCAAATTGACAGCGAGAGAAAAACGGACGTGATCTGCCACCTTGTTAACAAAGGAAAATGGCAACAAGTACTCATTTTTTGTCGTAAAAAACAAGCTGTCGACAAATTGGTGCAGGATTTGCTGAAACAAGGGATCCCAGCGCAAGCTTTTCATGGCGATTTATCCCAAGGAGTACGGGAAGAGGTATTAGCTCAATTTAAGCAAGCTGATATTAAGGTGCTGGTGGCAACGGATGTGGCGGCGCGTGGCTTGGATGTGGACTGCTTGAATGTGGTGATTAACTATGAATTGCCCTTTATGGCAGAGGATTATGTACACCGTATTGGCCGTACGGGCCGCGCAGGAAACAGGGGGAAAGCTATTACTTTATACAGTGAAGATGATGCATTAAGGCTTGAGCAAATTGAAATTTTATTAGATAAAAGATTGCCTCAACAATGGTTAGTGGGATTTGAGCCTGATCTCACTAGAAGTGAATCGACTTCTTATAAAAATACTAAAGCGGCTCAGAAAAAACGCGCCAGAAAAAGAGCCTTGGGGAATAACAAGCGTTAAGGAAATCGCTTGTAAGCGATGAGTATAACGTGAAAGCATACATTTATGGCTTTTTTGATGAATAAAATAAAAAGGTATATTTTCAATAAAATTCAATATGTAATAACATTTCTCATAAGCTATTAATGTGCTATTTTGTATTTGTTATTAATATTATTGATTAAAGGTAAATTAAATGAACGTCCATGAAATGACGGGGCTGGCGCTGTTACAAGCAATGGCATCAGGTGAGCTTCCTTACGCATCGATTGCCGTAACTATTCCAATGACCATCACCTCGGTGTCTGAGGGCAAAGTGGTATTTTCTGCCAAAGCCGATGATAACCATTTGAATCCTCTGGGTGGTGTCCATGGGGGCTTTGCGGCCACGGTACTTGATACTGTGACCGGTTGCGCTGTGCACAGTTTATTGGATGCGGGGGTGGGTTATGGCACGATTGATTTGAACATTAAAATGATCCGGCCTATTCCTAAAAATGAGTCACTCATTGCTGAAGGTCAGGTGATTAACTTGTCAAAATCGCTGGGTATTTCTGAGGGAACATTAAAAACCCAAGCGGGTAAGTTACTGGCCACTGCTACTGCGACTTGCATGATCATTAAACCAAGTAATTGAGAGTGAAAGTGCTATTTAAAACTTCTCCTTTAATGCGTTGGGGGAACTCAGTATGGAATTAGAGATCTATCAAGTAGACTCCTTTAGCACTGAAGCGTTTAAAGGCAATCCTGCGGGCGTGTGCATTACCGATAAAGGACTGGATGAAAGCTTGATGTTGGCAATAGCAGCAGAAATGGCGGTATCTGAAACGGCTTTTTTGGCTTTAGATGCTTTAAATCTTCGTTGGTTTACCCCTCAAGTGGAAGTCAGTTTATGTGGCCATGGTACCTTAGCCGTCGCGCATATTCTACAGGAAACGGGGGTTATCACTGTGGGCGATGATATCCGTTTTAATACCCTTTCAGGCCCTTTAACCGTGATGGTTAAGCCTGATTGCATCGCGATGCTGTTTCCTGCACCTATCCTTGATTTTTCATTAGAGATGGATCCCAGCCTCTTGAGCTGTTTAGGCATTTATCCTGAACAGGTACTTGGTTTTTGTGGCTTCGATAACAAATGCCTGATTGAAATTGATAATGAGTCGGTATTATTGGCACTGGAACCGAATTTTGATCTGCTAAAGCAGTTACTGGGCCGAGGCATCGTTGTGACGGCAAGGGCTGTGACCACAGCGGTGACAGCTAAAAGTGATGATGTGATAGGTCATCATGCAGCGAACAAAGACTACGATTTTTGCTCCCGTTATTTTGCCCCTTGGGTGGGTGTCAATGAAGATCCCGTTACGGGCTCGGCGCATTGTGCTCTGGCGGTTTATTGGCAAGATAAGCTGAACAAATCAAAGTTGCGAGGTTATCAAGCATCCTCACGAGGTGGCTTTGTCGACATGGAACTGCTGGCGAAACAAAAACTAAGCCCTGTACAAAGAGTTTGCTTGATGGGACAAGCGGTAACAAGCATAAAGGGCAAGCTTTTGGTTTAAAGGTTTTATATGTTACTTAAGGCGGGGCTGTTTTAACGAAAAGATTAATGAGAGTCAATGGCAGGTATTAATGGAAAAGGCTCATTTAAAGGAGAGTAGGATGTATCAAGTCGTAGAACAAATTGCTTCAGTGGATGATTTTATTCGTTTAAGGCATGTATCAGGATTAAGTCCGCGCCTTTATGAAGCGGTTGAAAAAGGTTTGCCTAATAGTTTATTTGGCGTGCAGATCGTGATTAACGATCTTACTGTAGGCATGGGCCGCGTGGTGGGCGATGGTGCCTTAAATTTCGATATTGTTGATATTGCAGTGGAGCCAGAACATCAAAGGAAAGGTTTAGGCCGACTGATCATGCAATCGATTATGGATTATCTTGAGCGTGAAGCTTTGCCCAGAGCCTATATAACACTGATGGCTGATGTGCCTGAGCTATATAAAAAATTTGGTTTTCAATTAAGTCGCCCTGAGAGTGAAGGCATGTACCTGATTAAGTGAATGTTTAGATAAAGTCGACTGACTTAATAAGATATTGTTTAATAAAAGATTACGTTCTAAATATCAATAACAAGGTTAAGGAATACAGTGAATGTCAACGATGGATCTTATTGCGCTGATCAGCGCAATGTTACTACTGGCGATTGTACCTGGACCGGATGTATTTGCGATTATAGCCCGCTCTTTCTCTTCAGGTTTTTCAAGAGGCATTTATATGACAATGGGGATGATCCTAGCCGATTATCTTTTTATTGTGTTGGCACTATTTGGTTTATCGGCTTTATCAGAAATCATGGGGACAGCGTTTATCGTCATAAAATACTTAAGCGCAATGTATCTTATCTGGCTGGGGTATAAATTGCTTAAATCATCGGCCATAAAAATGGATATTGAAGCGAATGCTCAATCATCCTTAGGATCGAGTTTTATGGCGGGACTATTAGTGACCTTAGGTAATCCTAAGGCGATTTTATTTTATGTGGGCTTTTTCCCTGCGTTTGTCAATATTGAAACTGTATCCGCTTATGATGCGGGGCTGATCATGTTGGCGGCAACGGTTGTGTTTGGCAGTGTTAACTTAGGCTATGCGTTTATGGCTGTTAAAGCCAAAGGCATTTTTAAATCGCCTAACGCATCCAATGTGATGAATAAAGCTGCGGGTAGCATTATGGTGTCAACAGGCGTTTTAGTGGCGGTTAAGGCGTAATAGCTCGGCAGAAGAAGGTGCATCACTAACAAGAATGTCACCTCTTCTTTAAGTCGCTGATCACAGCCATTTTTTTAAATCTGAGCGCCCTTCTTTGAGGCAGGTGATGCCTTGTTTGAATAAGGCTATGCCATCACCCACGGTTTTGATGTCTGCTAATGGGGGAATCGCTTCGACATGTTCTTTAATGACATGATAAATGGCAGTAACGATGGATGACTGCAAGTCTGTCATGGCTTCATGTTGATAGCTGATATCTTCTTCTAATGTGATGTTGGGCTCTGGGATCGGGGGGAACCCGGTTCTTTTAGTGTCTGAAAAAACATCAGTAAAAGAAGGCGCATTTTCATCTCGTTGAGTGAGATTGGGCATGTCCCATTTTTCACAGAGTGTTTTGATAAAAGAAGTATGATCAAAGGTGTTATTCATTATTGTGTTTTTTTGAATATGGGCTGAGATCATCACCATAGGAACTCTAATCCCGAGTCGGTCGAAGTCAAAATGATATTGTTGAGATCCTTTATTATGGGGGGAGATAACGCTTGGGGGAGAGATATGATCGAAGCAACCACCGTGTTCGTCGTGGGTGATAATGAGCAAGGTATTGTCCCGATAGGTGTCACTGTTAATGATGCTGCTATAGATATCCCAGATAAGGTGCTCGCCTAATAAAACGGTTCCTGTTCGGGTTTTATCATTGACGGCACAAGGATGCTGATCGTTATGTTGGCCAAAAAATTAGGGCTCAATAAAACTGTATTGAGGCAGATTTTCATCAGTGAGATCTTTTTTAAAGCGATAGAGACTGGGTTTTTGTTCTATAAAATCAGCTAATGCCTGTTCGATACTTGATTCGAGATGGGCGGGGCCATTAATACACGCTGTCAATGGTATAGGGAGCCCTGATGCATAGACATGATAAGAAATAGCGTGAGCTTGAAGACGTGTAAAAAGGTTATCTTGGCTCCATACTGTTTTAGCCCAATCCGTCATGTCGATGATATCGGTTTTGGTGCTTTCTGCATCTTGACCAAATCCTTCACCAATGGGGTTAATGACGTTTCCACCAGAAGTGGCTGCATGCCAAAATGCGCGGTTACACCAAGTCTGGCTAGGTACAGAGCAATGCCAATGGTCGAATACGGCAAATTCTTTGGCGAGAGTGGCCAGTACAGGGACTTGTTCTGGTTTAAAACATTGCATGATGACACTGTAGTCATCAAAGCTGGGCTTATCATATGACGTGCAGTCGAGTGCTTGCAACGTATTGATGTAATCATTGACAAAACCCAGCATATTCGCTTCAGGATTATCAGGTAAATTATAAGGGGGTTTCATTTTGAGAACGTCCTCCCCTATATTGTCGGCATCAACATGATTAAATAATTGTGTATTTACGTGCTGATATTCTTCTCCAGGATCAGGATAAGGTTGATGATAGTCAATGGCTGGGTGGGGGGAAATAACTTTTCCAGTTTGGTAATCAATGGCCCGCTTAGGGATTGGATTTGAAAATGTAGAGGATTGTAAGCCTGCAAACTGCTTTCCTTCAGGTACATCGTCTTGATATAAATAACCGAGTAAGTTATCGAAAGAGCGATTTTCGAGCATGAGTACAACGACATGATCAAAGGTATCTAATCCATTGAATAGATTATTTGAGTCCATATTGTTTAAGTTTCCTTGTGCTATGCATTGATATAATCTGAACATGCTTGTCAAAGAATAGTTGCCTACAGTCGCAGAGTCTAGAAAGGCTAGGGCTGAGGACTCATAGTATCAATCGATGATTCACTTCTATCGCTGGAAACTATTGTGATGTTGCTCAGGCTGTTCATTTTTTGCTGATGTATCAATGTTCATATAACATTATCATTTAATAACATAGTGTTAGTCGTTTTTTAACTATAAACGGTGTTAACATAAGCATTACAATCAAGCTTGGCACATCTGTCAGGCTTGTCAAAAAGAGCCAACAGTCGCAAGAGTAAAGATTGGCAAATAAAAGGAAGCAATAAAAATGGACGTCGATAGCGTAGCAATTGAAATTATCCATGAAGAAAATCAGGCCGTTCTGGATGAGCTTGTCAGTGGTGTTCGACAATATAATATCGATCACATGGGCGATGAAAAAACCAAGCCACTTTCGGTGGTTGCCCGTGATCACGTTGGTAAACTGATTGGCGGCGTGTCGGGTGTCACGATTTATCAACACTTTCTCATCTCTGTGGTGTGGGTCGATGAAGTGCATCGCGGCACAGGGCTGGGTGCTCAGTTAATGATGCAGGCAGAAAGTGAGGCCAAACAGCGAGATTGCTTGGTTGCTCAATTAGACACTTTATCGTTTCAAGCGCCTACTTTTTATCAAAAAATGGGTTTTGAGATTGTCGGTACCGTGCCCGCATTTTCAAACAGCCCAGGTCGATTCTTTATGATGAAGCGTTATGATGAGGTAAATGGGTAAGCGCGAGAACTATCAACTTAGCTATAAAGTTAACTATAAGATAAGTATAACAATCAATAATAATCGAATGGAGTCGTCTTTAATGTCTAAACATGTGTCAGAGCTCAAACAAGGGGTTAAACAAGCACTTAAACAAGGGATTACACCAAATCCAGCCCCCATCATTCTCGCCAATGCCTTTTTAAATGTACGCTGTTTTAACGGCAGAACCCCTGAAACCACTGATGAAGCGATGCAAGGCGCATCGGCATTATTATCTGAGTATCGAGATGGCGGCATTTATGTGACCCACTATGCAGGCTTTAGCGAGTGGGAGCGACATCCACAAGGGGATGAGTTTGTCCATGTGCTAGAAGGGGAAACCTGCTTAATTTTACTACTTGATGGTATTGAGCAACGTCATTTACTGTTAAGCGGGCAAATGATGGTGGTGCCACAAGGTATTTGGCATCGATTTGAGTCCCCTAAAGGCTTAAAAGTCATGACGATTACGCCGCAGCCGACAGAGCACAGTGTTTCTCATCCTAATGCATAGAGAGTCAGTAGACAAGCTACTATAGACCATCCATGAAAACCAAAGAATAAAATATGAAATCACTCTATCACTTAATTATACAAACCGACCTCAATGTGCTCGACACGAGTCAGGTGTATGAACCTGACTCATTACTCACTGATGGTTTTATCCATTTAGCTTATGAAGCACAATAACAACAGTCAAAGCTTAAAGTCTGAATGCTATCCGCATTTGTATGGCGGCCTTAATAGTGAAGCTATTGTGAAGATAAGCCCGCTTAAGATCAATCTTCACGGTGACTACGTTATTCAATAAATAGGGATGTAAAATGATCATAAAATGGATAGACGTGTTGCCAATCAAAGGTAAAGCAGCGGCTTTTTCAAACGCTCAAGTAGCATGGGAAGCGACGGCGGGGAGTGAAGGCTTTAAAGGTCAATTGGGCGGTTGGCATGACTCTAAAAAAGAAAATAGCGATAAAGACAGCCAAAGCCAACATGCGATGATATTGGCTTTCTGGGATGATTTTAATGCCATTAACGCCTTCATGGCGGGCAAGCACGACGAAATTGTCGATAACAACAACCAAGCACAAACCTATCAATCTTGCCATGTGCACTATTTACAACTTGAGTTACAGTTTGAGCCGCAATTTGAGTCAAAGCCTGAGCTAGCGCTTAACACGATACCTTCTACTGTTAAATACTTAGGCGGTTTAAAGGGACTTATACCCAGTGATATTGGTTTTATTCGCATCGCTGATTGTACGCTTTTTTCAGATGAGACGGGAATCACCGAGCAAACGTTTTTTAACGATCAAACAAGAGTCTGGAATCCAGCCATGCAAGCGTGTGAGGGCATGTTAGGTGGGGTAGTGGCACGCTTTATCAAACAGCATAATCGCTTTTTAGTGATTTCTTTTTGGCAAAATGAAGCTTGTCATCGTCAATATATGGCTGGGGCGTTTCAAACAGCGAAAAGCCGAGTATCGCTTGAGCTTTACATTGAGCAGTTGGCAGGTTATCAGATTGTCATCGAATCCAAATGGTACATAGAAGCTGGCGCATAGGAAAACAAGGGAGCATAGGGTCTTAGAATGAAGGCAGACATTTTATGATATTAAGCTGCGCTTAATAGAACGTCGTGAATTCCTACTCACGGAGGGATTAGGATATTAAGCTTCGCTTAATGGAATATCGTGAGTGGATATTCTTTTCACCTGCGGTGAGGCTAAGGTCATGGATCCCCATTCACACTGGGGGTTATCAATAACTTCATTTGTTTAAAGGTATCTGGTTTGAATAGTATATGCGTATTTTAATGAATTGCTGCCGCAGGCTTTTGTGCAAATACGTTATAGAGACGTCGCAAGCACTTCCCTGTGAACTCTGCCAAAACATCCTTGTTTTGAAAGCTCTAAATCGTATTTACACTGATTTTAAAATCAAGAGAAATAGCACAAGCAGTGGGGTTACTCTCTTGATGAAAGGTTGTGAGTTCCGACTCCTTTCTATAATAAAGAGTGGGGCAAAGAGGATTGTTTGTCCTAAGAATACCCTTATCCAAAAGCCAGTTCGATATCGATATAAACGGATTTATGAATGCCGTAGTAGCAGGGACGTCAATGAACGACCTTGGTTCACCTAAGGCTATTTCGACTCTGATGTGAATGGATTCACAAATGCGGTAATAACATGGATGTTAAGAAGCCGCCATGTTTCAATCACGATATTTTTTGTCGAATTTTAGACGCTGCTCCAATGGGGGATATTGTTATCTGTAAGTGTACTTGGATGACATAACCTTAGTTGTATTTATCACCTGCGGTGGGCTTTTGTGTCAATGTAAAAATAACTCGCCGTGAATATATCCCTATAGGTTCAGACGAAAACAAGAACTTCCATGTTTAAGTGCCAGTTAGATATCCTTATCTCTCGTTCGAAGAGTTTCATACAATGAAACCTCACCCTGCCATCGATGGTTATTTTTGCATTCACACTGGTATTGGAAAGCGAAGAGGAAAAGCTACAAAGCGTCAAGGCAAGATCATTATAAATTGAACTTTTTTAGTTATATGAGATCAGATCTCAATATACTAGTTTCTGAGTGATATTAATCATAACAACTTTTTTACAGCACTTTGATTCAATTAAAGACCCTCGTATTGAACGCTGTAAAAAGCATAATCTACTCGATATCATTTTGTTGGCTATTAGTGCGGTTATTTCTGGCGCTGAAGGCTGGGGATACTGAAGACTTCGGACACCTGAAACTTGATTGGCTGCGTAAATACAGGCCTTTTGAAGTGGGTATTCCTCGGCACGATACGATAGCCCGTGTTATTTGTCGCTTGAAAGCCGATGAAATAGAAGCGACTTTTCAATCGTGGATATCATCTTTGATTGAAAAGACAGGTTGTGATGTTATTGCTATTGATGGTAAAACTGCGCGTCGTTCATTTGTGACAAAAGGATGCAGCACAGGGAGCTCGAGCAGTGCGTAGTCATTGGCAAGTTGTGGATGCTAGATATGATGTTTAGAGAAGATGAGTCTCGAATAAGGACTGGTAATGGTGCATTGGCCTTTAATATCATGAGAAAAATAGCGCTAGCGCTATTTAAAAAAGACACAAGTAAATCAGCGAGTATGACCCGCAAAAAGAAGACGGCAGGACTAGACGATGAGTATCGTTCAACCCTGCTAGAATCAGGGGTTAAAATGCGCTAGCCGTGTGCGTCATGCTGTCTTCGAATACATTGAAGTTGATTACAATCGAACAAGAAGGCATAGTGCAATTGGGTATCAAAGCCCACTGCATTATGAACAGCAAAAAGTCGCTTAATTGAGTGTCCAGTTTTAGTGCGGGGTATCACTTGCCATAAAGGTGATACCCCGCACTTTTCATAATTATTAATGAAAAGCTGCACGGATTGATATGCCGCTAACGCTTTCTCTATACGAGAGAAATTAATGACATTATCTCCATAGGCGGCTGGCGGAGGGGCTTGGACTTCATACCCAGTAACATATTTAGTAACATTTTTTCGGGGTAAATTAACAAAGTGATTGCTATAATCATGCTTAGTTAATTGATGCCGGAGAAGTACGATGAGTAAAATTATAGTTAGAGTAACCATTTTTGCTACCGCCATTCTTTTAGTCCTTGGAATCGCTCGCGCAGAAGCAGAAGCAGAAGCAGAATATATTGCTTGCTTAACTGCTAATAGCACTCCTAACGCACTTAATATGTATCGTTATTTCGTTGTAAGTTGTTCGCAATCGGCTGCAATGTCTGAGCGTGCCGCAAAGCTTAATGTTCATAATGGGTGTATTCGTATCGCAAGGGATTTAGGTGTGACACAGACAAAAATAGAGGATAGAATATGTGATGGAACGTATCGTACTATAAATATTAATGATTCTTTAGCCCCTTCTGCTATTGCTGTAACTGCTGCTGGAGGAGCAGATGGCCAGAGGCAAATTGGGGGAATATTTTCTGCTAATGGGGTGAATGAAAATGAAGCAGGATTTAAGGCGACAGAATTAGCGAGAGAATATTTTTCAGGAAAGTTAAATGTTCTAAATATTTTCACAGTGGGAATTGACAAGTATGATGGTACGTTTAGTTTAGCAGAAAAAACGTCTCCGGTTAGTACCGTTAGAACCGCTGAAGCGAGTTCTGTTAATATGAATTTCAATGCAAAAGGGATCCGTGCTTATGGACTTCAACCAACATCAACCAAGGAATAAAAATCTTGATGACTAGGGGCTGTTGAACTTTGTTTGAATTTTACGTTGAAGGGCCCCCTTCGCCACATGAAACGCAACACTTTATACCTTAAGCTGCGTTCAAATGCTGCATGGTATTCGCTTTTATCGTTTTCTCTAAGTCCGCATCCTCACCCGCTTTACCTAAAAGCATCAATAAGCCTATTGCCAGTGCACTTAGCAGAAATAACCTATCTCGACGAACAGGAGAGCGAGTGTAAGTTGCACTCATTCCCATGCCAAAACGATAGTCTTTTATATCCCTAAATGGGTGTCGATTCCCCAGCGTTCTCCATATAAAGTCAATATCTTACTACTGGTTATATCGTTTCGATTCGAAGCAAGATACCAGGCTGTTTTTATGCCCTTTTTCTTAGTGCAAATGACTCGTGCAACCGCTTGCCGGTTACCTGTTATTTGAACATCTTTGAGGGTGCTTATTCTTCCGCTGGGTAATAGCCAGTCTTTAACTGGAAACAGCTCCCCCTACTGCATCGGTGACTTTAATATTCGCTTTGATACGGATGATGAAATCAAAGTTCAACTCGTGCTGAATGAAGTTAAATAATGCCGTGTCACCAAAGCCTCTGTCGGTAACAATAGTCACTCTAACATCTTTTGCAACCAGCTCTCTGAGCTTAACGAGTAACTCATCTTCATAGTTGTTTCTATTACCTTTTAAAGTATGTTTTCGATGTATTTTCCATAGTAGCGGCGTGTTCCGTCCATGGGTCGTTTGCATGCTCAGAGCAATAGTTGAATGGTCGTCAGAATCGAATTCAGTCCAGTCAAGTGAGACGATAATCTCTTTTCGTGCACCGACGATATAAGGAACCCAGCAGTCCAGTAATTGCCATACGTTTAGCTTGTTATTACTCAATAATCTGTCAATTTGTTTAATAGCAGATTTACGCTTGAGTTTACAAGCTTGGGCTAAACCAGCTCCAATGGCATGGATCGCCAATGAGCCTTTTTCAATCAGCCCGTGAGTGCATTGGCAAGCGAATGAACTCTTTTAGCGTGCATATTGTGCCCAAAAAGTTCATTCAGGTGATTGTGAATAAAGGCTTTATTGATCATGTTATAAATTTTAAATAATGGGGTAATTTGGCTTGTTATACTCCGGAATCCTTGCTGCCTCTGGTTATTATGAGGGGATGGTTAAGAGCAGTGACAGACTTTATTCTCTGTATATGTATCTTTAAGTTACTTGAATATCGTTGTTTGGGATTAATTATGAGGAGAATATATCATTGATCAATGTTGTTAAGGGAGAGTACAAAATGCCCTCCATTAATTTATTATGTTTGTTGTCGGGTATTGCTTGAGCACAATTAGAGAGAAATTTATCTTTTAATTGTTCTATATCGAGTGGAGAGTTGCCGTCTCCACGAATATGATTAATGGTGCAGGAGTGACTTTGTTCTGAAGTATGAATAATTAATTGAGCTCCGCGTTTATTTGATCGATGAGTATTACTTTTTTTCTCTATTTTTATTAATCTTTCTAGCCGTTTTGTTTCATTATTTTTTAATGATGCTGTTGTATAAGATGACATATTAAACGATCCTGTCACTAATGTATGAGCCACCGCATAAGATAAACTGAATTGAGCCTGCTGCATATTTATCGGTTGACGATGAAAGCAGTAACGAATGGCTTCCTCATATGTGAGTAGGGTCAAAGCTGTGATAAGACTATGCAAAGGGTATTTTTTTTTGTATTGAAGCGCAGCTTCTATGGCGTAATGTAAATGGACAACGGCGGGGAAAAATTTTATATAACCTTGATTAATCATAAATTCATTTGGTTTAGTAATAGTAATGTTAGTCTCATTTTGATTGAGTGCTATCGTAGAATAGTCTTCAATTGCTTTTACTGGAGCCGTGATCCCAGAGTTTGCGCAAATGGCTGAAAATAGTCCTAATTGGACGCTATGTGCGCTGTAAGTATTACGAGCTGTATTCGCTGTTGCTAACGGAGTGATCAGGCTGAATGGTAGTTGGCTGGCTGCGATAGTAATAGCATTTAAGCTGCATACTTGATCCGCACTTAAAGCCCTTGCTGCTGACATCGCAGCAGCAAGGCTGCTCCAACCTCCGTCTACATGCATTCCCTCTCTGATCCGTAGTACTTCCCCCATTCTCGCGCCTATTTCATAGCCACTAATGATTGCCATGAGTAATTTTGATAATGTGAGGTTATTAGCTAGCGCAATAGTGAGTGCAGGTGGAATGGCGTGTAGGCCAGGGCGTCCATGCGATCTGGATAGACCTTCACAAGCCTCATTCCAGCAACTTCCTATCGTTAACAAAGTACTGGCTGATGATAATGATAAACCTTCAGCAATGCCTGGTAATTGAATGTTTCCTGAATCAAGAATTGTATATTCTTTTATAAGAGATTTGATTTCAATGTGTGATTGCGCTGCAATAAAGCAGCCAAGGGTATCGAGTAAAAGATATCTTGCTCGCTGTAGCTCATTGTCAATGGAGGCAAGTTCTATGTCATATAACCAAGTGATAATGTCCTCTAACTGCTCTTTAAGTGTTAACATTGAATTTCTCGTTGATGTCAGTAAGGTATTGAAGTAATTGACTACCACAATGAGGAGAACATTGATCGGCCATCCACATGGCACCTGCTAGATTGGAGGAGATAATTGGTACCTGCATCGTCTGAATGATATGGGTGATGACTTCTAAAGAAATCATACCTGTTCCTGATATAATGACGGCGGCATTCTTGATGTTTGAATATGGGGTTAAAATTGCAGCGATTTGTTCCGATGTTACTTGGTATGCAGTATCAAGGTGCAATATTTGTCGTAGCCGATTGACACTGGAAATACTGAATCCAGACATTGAAAAATAGGATATGCTTTGCTCAACTAACCAGTCGGGATAAGGAGAAATAAGATGAAGTTTTTTCACCGTTAGTTTATTGAGGAAGTTTAACAGTGCTACACTCGCTGTTATCGTAGGGATGCCGATACTTTTCGATACAGAATCGCATAATTTATAATCGCTGTTAGGGCCTAATTTATATTGAGCACCAGTACAGGCTATCATAATGCCTTTCATTTCAATACTGCCAAACCTTAATGCTGTTTCAACATAAGCATTGCGATATATGCTATTTCGCTTGTCTAAATGGATCTCATGACAATAAGGTAACCTAGCAGTATGAACAAAAATGTTACGGCCTAACAAATGACTAATTTCGTATTCGGCAACAGTATTTGAAGGAGGAACAATTAAACCAATTGAGCGTGATGCATCAGGATCTTTGAAAAACATAATGATCTAACCTTCAGTTTTAACTATTCAGTAGTGAACATTTTTTTATAAAATCAGTTCTAAAGCATTCGTTAGAAAATCTTTTGTCATCGATAATAGTTTGTGGGGTGAGTAAACTTTCTGTTGTTTTCAATAATAGTTCACGTGCGGCTATTAATCTCATTTTTTGACTATTAATAAGCTCAGATTCTGTTATGTCACCATGATAGAAATGAGTAATAGAGTCGGCGATTAATATTCCACTGATAATGCCAAAGTTCATATTCATGCCTCCTCTGGTATTGGTTGAGTGGGCGGAATCACCAATGAGCATTGCTCGTTGAATGATGTTATTTTGCACCAGTTTCTGACCGACCCAATATAAGTCATACTGAGTTGGTGCTGAGAGCCAAATATTGTTGTCAAAGAAACCATTGAGATAATTAAGTTGGAAACCTGTGTTGCAAAGTTGTTCCTTAGGTATGTTTTCCAAGCGAATAATCACTCGCCATTCGTTTTTCATTTGAAGAATACTTAATGTTTCTTTCGTTTTTATGAAATAGGTTACCCCAGCTAATTTATGTTTTATGTCTTCAGGAAGATCTTTAAAAAATAGCCGTAGCACAGGATTGGGGAAATCATACCCTTTAAGTGATAACTTCATGCTCTTACGTACTTGACTGTTAATCCCATCAGTACCTATTATCCAATCGGCATTGATTTGTATTATTTCATTTTTATCATTTCTACATCTTGCTGTTATCCCTGTTTTATTATTAATATAATAGAGAAACTCGATACCTGTTTTAATACATTCTGCTGAAGATAACGTTAGTTTCTTTATTATCTCTTTACACAGATAGCTTTGCTCTAAATGTAACCGGTATGGGTGACTGCACTCATTTTTTATTTCATGAATATTAAGCGTTAACTCTGCGTTATCATCAAGATTGATGTATTTTATATTTGATATTTTTATCCCTTTGTCGATGATTCCATCCAAGACCCCCATTTCATCTAAATAGGGCAATACTGCAGGTAAAAAAGTAGAGGCTTTAGAGGCTATATTGATATTTTCTCTTTTTTCTACAATCAGGAAGGGGATCTTGTTCTGATGTAAGCGCAAGGCTGTAGCGAGCCCTACAGGTCCCGCACCAATGATAAGGATCATCAGGCCTCCTATTGACTTTTTTCATTTATGGCTGTTTTCCAACGAATAAATTCTGTTGCTGCATAGCCAATTATAAAATTTGCACCCGCTCGATAAATGGAGGCATGTACTTCATCAAAATAATCATCTTCATCAATTAGCCCAGTTTCTGCAGCCTGCTTAGCCATCATAAATTCACCACTGACATGATAGGCCGCGACACAGCACTTATGATTGATATTTTTGACTTGAAATATAATGTCTAAATAATGTACAGCAGGTTTAACAATGACAATATCGGCCCCCTGACGTAGATCATCACACATGTGTGTTAGTGCTGAATCGCTATTGGTATAATCACTCTGATAGTTTTTACGGGTTGTTCCCATATTTGAACCGATAGTTTGGCGATAAGCACCATATAACGAAGAAGAAAACTTCAAGCTGTATGACATAATACGAGTTGAATAATTTTTTTGATTTAAAGCTAATTTTATTTTTTCAACTTGTTTGGGCAATGACAAACATGGAGCGACATAATCTACTCCAGCCTCAGAAAATGCCAAGCTTAATTGACTTGCTGCGTCGTAAGAGGCAAGTTCGTCTATGGTGTTATTTTGATATATAACACTTTGTCCTGAATCCTGATAAGGGGAGAGACCGACATCAGCAATCAATGTGACACGATCGCCATATAGATTTTTTACTTTACTAATAAACTGGCTGACACAAAATGTTGACTCAATTGCATGTTCGATACTCTTCACTATTGGAACGGCAAATATTAAAAAATAGGTAATACCAGCTTGAAGTTGTTTATCAACATACTCGCAAGCCTTCTCATTAGAAAAGACTTGAATGCCTTTTATTCCTGATATCTCTGAAATGCTGCTACCTTCACCAATGAATAGGCATTCAATGTATTTCATCTTTATCCCTTCTTTGTCAAGTTTCATATGAAAACCCTGCTGGATTTCAACGTGATTTTTACTCTAAGTTAACTATAGAATAGATCACAAGATAGATACTTCCTCTACTTAACTATGCAACCTTAGTCGTGCATCAGTCAGTGATAACGCTGTGAAAAATATCTAACAACCAAGGCAGCCATTATTATCTAGTAATAACTTATTGATCCATAAAATGGCAATTTTTTCTGGTGGCGATTTGGTGGGATTAACAAATTAACCAAAACACTCATAGTTACTACTATGTAACTTATTGAAAAAATAGTTTATTAAAAATACTCTGGTGGTAAGCTAGAGTGACAATCTCTTGCTGGTGGCGTCAATCCCGCCTGTGTCAGGATAGTTATCAAGCAAGAATGAGTGGAGCAATGTCTCTCCCGCTTACCACCTAAATAGCTACCTACATTCTTGTTTTATCGATATTGTTCAAAAAGCAAAGCAAAGCAAAGCAGTTAAGTAAGTAATAGAGGCGCGGTGATTTTTTACGGATTGTGTTTTCATGACTAGAAATGCAATGGTATATTTAACAAGAAGGTGATAAAGTTAAAAAATTATAAGATACAGTGCATTAGGAATGCATATGTGTTGATGTTTTAAGGTCTTTTTAAAAAAGGTTCTCGTATGGACGCGAAAAATAACTATCTCATTATGTTTTTGTTCCCCGGTAATAGTTTAACGTTTTGGCTTGTTAGCTCAATAATTTGCTTATTAATGGGTATGACATACGCACTCGGCTTGAAGCAAGCGTGGTCATATATTGATGGCAAAAAGGCCTAATGTATTATGGAGGTTTGTTCCTGCCGAAATAGCATTATTAAAATCGATGTGTCCGTTTATATTCCCGCACTTCTCTTACGGTTCTTTTAATCAAAGCATATCAGAGAAGTGCGCGGTGGTTTTCGTGACGCTATCCCACTGCGCGGGTGAAGGTCTGCTCCTCGGCTTTGCGCGTTGCTTCATCGAGTACGGCTTTTTTACGTTCACTGTAACGGTCCACTAAAAAATCGCTATGATCGCGGGTCAAATGCGTGAAGCGCATTAGCTCTTCCATGACATCGACAATGCGATCGCGAAAGGGTGAGTCTTTCAAGCTACCGTCTTCATTAAAGGCTTGATAGGCTTTGGCAATAGATGACTGATTGGGTATGGTTAACACGCGCCCACATCCCCCATGCTGGCACGGATCCCATAACTCGATAACAGCTTACCGAATTGCTTACTGGTATACTGTGAACCTCTGTCACTGTGAAATACTAGGTCTTTAGGCGGTTGCCGAAGATTGTAAGCTTTCATTAATGCCTTAGATATCAAGTCTGTCGTCATGCGTTTTTCTATGTGCCATCCCACTATCCGACGTGAATATAAATCCATCACTACGCTAAATACATCCAGCCTTCACCCGTCTTCAAATAAGTCACGTCACTAGCCCAAACTTGATTAGCAGAAGTTGGACTAAAGTTCATGTTTAGCAGGTTATCTACTACGGCATTGCTGTGTTTTCGCTTTGTTGTCTCCTTATAGGCTTGCCGTTGAGTGACCTTGAGTCGTAAACGTCGCATTATTTTACGAACTAAATAGCGGCCAACTTGATAGCCAGATTTACTGACACTCATAACACGGCATAACAGCGCTATAGGGAACGGGTTAGATTGCTTTTTAACGAAGTGGTATTTTACTTTATTTCTTTTTCTATACGTAATGCTTTGTTTTCTTTACGCAATCGTTTGAGTTTATCACGCTCAGACTCTTCCAAAGTGAATCCTTACTGCTTGGATTCCAGTTGTAAAGCAGGTTAGTACCCACTCCAAGCGAAGTTGCGGCATCTGCAACACTGTAGCCTTGCTCTAAGATCATCAAGATAGCTTCATCTTTAAATGCCTGCGGATAACTCTTGTGTGATTTTTTCAAACTCATATAGACTTCTTAATTTATTAAACAATACTGTCTCAAAATTAAGTGTCCGATGGGATTAGATCAGAACAGTGTTAGCGAACATACCGATATAAATATATTGGAAAAAGTTCCTGATATTAAAATGCCAAAATTAACCAATGTGGTTACAATCAATAGGGCTGAAATAGCTTTATAACAAGTTGCTTAAACGGACAAAAAATAGTTGGCTTTTGCTTGTTCCTCGCTAATTTTAGTCAACAATTTTTAGCCTCTTATTGGGGCGTTAACTCTCTATTTTTCATCGCAAGGGAACCAACTATGAAGAAGATAGCAATTGTTCAAGAAGCCCCTTATATTCTTGATAAAAAAAATACCATAAAGAAAGCTGTAGAGATTATTGATTCCGTATCAGAGCAAGGAGCGGAACTTATTGTTTTTCCAGAAGCATTTATTCCGGGGTACCCTGCTTGGATATGGCGGCTAAGACCTGGCGGTGACTGGGGAGTCAGTGAAGAGCTTCATGTTCGGCTGCTTAGAAATTCAATTGATCTATCATCAGATGATCTCGAACCAATGCTAGAAGCTGCCAAAGAAAATGGCGTTACCGTAGTCTGTGGGATTAACGAGCGAGATAATGCGAATAGCCAATCTACAATTTATAACTCAGCAATAACAATTAATACCAAAGGTCAAATTGTCAATCATCATCGTAAACTTATGCCCACCAATCCAGAGCGAATGGTATGGGGCTTTGGAGATGGGCATGGTTTAAACGTTATTGATACTCCTGTTGGAAGAATTGGTTGCCTAATATGCTGGGAAAATTATATGCCTCTGGCAAGGTATGCTCTTTATTCGCAAGGGATAGAAATATATATTGCACCAACCTACGATAGCGGTGAAGAGTGGATTGGCACCATGCAGCACATTGCTAGGGAAGGTAAGTGTTGGGTTTTGTCTTGTGGAGTTGCTTTAGAAAGAAAAGATTTACCTAAAGATTTTCCAAATATAGATGAACTCTACCCAGCTGATGAAGAATGGATTAACCCAGGAAGCTCGCTTGTTGTATCACCAAAAGGCGAAATCGTGGCAGGGCCATTATCTAAAGAAAAGGGTTATATTATATTGGATATTGATGTTGAACTAGCCTCAAGCTCAAAGCGTGCTTTAGATGTTGCTGGGCACTATTCAAGGCCAGATGTATTTAAGCTGCAAGTCGATAGGTCTCGACAATCACCAGTGCGCTTTAAAAAATAAAAGTTAACAAGTCTATCAACTGCGCGCCTTCGGCACCGGACGCAGAAAAGCTGCGCCGGTTGGCGGATCCCCTCATAATTCTGGCGTTCCAGAGCAGTGAACTCATCAGCAGAACCAAGACATATATGGACGCTTCCGTTGAGTCAAGCCATTAGTCTCCCTGCTAAGACTTTTTTGTCTTGGCATTTTAATATTATTGTCTCTTAGTTCGATGTTTATTGAGCGACTCTTTTCGCTTTAAGCGATAGTGCTGACATATATACGGGCTTAACAAGCTTGTGCTTTCGCCCCTGATGAATTCCGTACCTACACATCCAAAAAATTAATGGCACCCAGTCGAGTTGGTAACTCTTGTCTTTTACGGGGTTATGCAGGATGAACTGAGTCTTTTGTCATCAATTTCATCACTTATCTAAGAGGTGACTATCAAGCGCTCATTACACCCACTCGGGTTAAGATATACCCTTGTCTTGACCGAGCTTAACTTGATAGTTGAGAATAATATTGTCATGTTATTGTGCTCTATTCTTTTCGATTTGAGGCACATAGTGTGTTTGTTTTTTCAGTAAGACCCACATGAGTCTAGCAAGCTTATGAGCCGTAGCAACAGAGGCTTTATTAAAACCTACTCGCGCTTTTAATTGGGTAACCCACTGATCAAGAACATCGTTTTTCTTGTGAGAGTGAGTAAGTAAGTACTTAACTAAAAGTTATCGTGTATTTTGATGGATAGTTGTCCATAATGTTTTTTACACTCTCTTTGAGTGCATCAAAAGTGATAAAATCATGGCAAGATAACCATTCATATTTGATCTTTTTCCACAGTATTTCAATGATATTGAGTTCAGGAGAGTAAGCGGGTAAGTACATCACAACTAAGCCTTTTAACAGCCATTCATGACACTTTTCTTGAAAACGCTTA